>JBJEQS010000127.1:0-12968 GCA_051881875.1 Oscillospiraceae bacterium | reverse complement strand
CATACACAACGGGCGACCACTGGTCGCCCGTTTTCTTATATGAAATATCAGCAAACAGGGGACGCCCTCTCGTGCAGGGCGTCCCCTCTTTTCAGCTTTCAGCTGAAAATTCACCCCTTGCGGAGCGTTTTAAGTATGTTTGGTTGGGGACTCCGTCCCCAAACCCCTGTTTCGCTCTGTCGAGCGACCAAAGGCTTTGCCTTTGGAAACCACCAGCTTTTTTGAAAAAAAGCTGGACAAAAAACTTGCGGCGAGCCGCCGCCGGCAATTTCGCTGCTTTCCTTAATTGTAACATTTTGTACCTACCCGACCGCTTTTATGCTGATATATGGTTATTTGTCAGGTAAGTCGCATATAATTGACTACCATAAAGAAAAATATTGACTAAACACCGGAGGCGGCAACTTGCCGCACACTATTCGATTGTTACTTTCTTCATTCTCTGTTCTTCAAGCGGTCTGTCGTTATAGTCTGTCTTTGTTCCCGCAATCTCATCTACTACGTCCATTCCCTCAATTACCTTGCCGAATGCTGCATACTGTCCGTCAAGATGCGGTGCGTCCTGATGCATTATGAAAAACTGTGAACCTGCGGAATTCGGCATCATTGAACGTGCCATTGAAAGTACTCCTCTTGTATGCTTCAAATCATTCTTAAAGCCGTTTTTCGCAAATTCTCCCTTGATTGTCCAGCCCGGACCTCCCATTCCTGTTCCGTCAGGACAGCCGCCCTGTATCATGAAGCCTTCTATTACTCTGTGAAATATAAGTCCGTCATAAAATCCCGATTTTACAAGCTTTTCAAAATTTGCCACTGTTTCCGGTGCTGTATCAGGATAAAGCTCCGCTTTTATCTTCTTTCCGTTTTCCATCTCAATTACTACCATTTTATTTTCCTCCTGTATTTTATAGAATATTTTTATTATAACCGCTTTTTGATTTTTTTGCAATACAATAAGAATATTTTTATCATTTATGTAAAATAATATATCCAAGAATATTAAAAATGTGAGTTCGATGGAAAACAAATTCTCAAAATAAAAGTTTTGGTCAAGCTTTTTCAAAAGCTTGTGGGGTCAAGGGGCAACGCCCTTGTCGCCGTCCGCAGACGGCGAAACTCTACAGGGGTGTGGGGACAGAGTCCCCGCCCAATCATGCTTCAAAAAAGTTTTTTGGCAAGCTTTTTCCAAAAAAAGCTTGAGCGACTGAAAGTCGCTTGATGAATTTTCCAGTAAATATAATTTTATCGAACTCACATTAAAAAGGAGTTATTCTATGAAAAATACTTTTATTTTCAATAATCCTGTTTCTGTAAAGGCTTATTCCTCAACTGTCGGTCCTAAGGAGAGCAAAGGCCCTATGGCTGAGTATTTCGATACTAAGGAAGATGATTCTTATTTCGGGCAGGATACCTGGGAACAGGCTGAGTCTTATATGCAGAAAATTACCATTCAGAATGCTATAAAAAAGGCTTCTTTGAAATCAAAGGATATAAATTTTATGTTCGCAGGCGACCTCATAAATCAATGCATGGGTACTACTTACGGAATTCGTGACCTCAATATCCCTGTTTTCAGCATTTATGGTGCTTGCTCAACCATGTCCGAGGGTCTGCTTCTCTCCTCCATGATGGTTAACGGCGGATACGGCGATTATGTGCTTTGCTCTACTTCATCACATTTTTCCACCGCTGAACGTCAGTTTCGTTTTCCTCTCTCATACGGCGGTCAGCGTACTCCCACTTCTCAGTGGACTTGTACTGCTTCGGGGGCTGTTATTGTTTCAAATGAAAATAATGCTCCGTTTGTCAGGGGAGGCACTGTCGGAAAAATTGTCGATTTAGGCATAAATGATGCCAACAACATGGGGGCAGCTATGGCTCCTGCGGCGGCTGATACCATTGCAACATTTCTCACTGATACGGGATTTTCTGCCGATTATTTCGACTGCATTGTTACTGGTGACCTTGGCATTGTAGGCAGTTCTCTCCTTATTGATTTGCTCAAAAAACAGGGCATTGATATTTCTGATAATCACAAGGACTGCGGTGTTATGATGTTCGATATTGATGAACAGGACGTTCATGCAGGCGGTTCGGGCTGCGGCTGTTCTGCAAGCATACTATGCGGTTACTTTCTACCTCGTATTGCTTCGGGTGAGATTAAACATATGCTTTTTGCCGCTACCGGTGCATTATTATCTCCTGTTGCAACTCAGCAAGGCGAAACAATTCCATCAGTTTCACACCTTGTGTGGGTTGAAAACAGTTACCAACCAACCAGCAGTTAAGGTTGAAAACAGTTACCAACCATATTGTAAAGGAGTTGCATACAATGAGCTTTTTATGGGCATTTATTATAGGTGGTATTCTATGTGCTGTCGGTCAGGTTCTTATTGATTATACCAAACTTACACCTGCAAGAATTCTTGTTTCCTATGTTGTTGCAGGAGTTATCATTTCAGCTTTTGGTTGGTATCAGCCATTTGTTGATTTTGCCGGCTGCGGTGCAAGCGTTCCGCTTACGGGATTTGGACATCTGCTCGCTGATGGTGTAAGAAAGGCAGTTGATAAAGACGGCTTCCTCGGAGTATTCACAGGCGGATTAACGGCATGTGCCGGGGGTGTTTCTGCCGCACTGATATTCGGATTTATCGTTTCCCTTTGCTTTAAACCAAAGGATAAGTAAAATATGAATTTTATAACTCGATTTGTTTTCAACATAAGAAAAATGCAGAGGGCGACCATTGGTTGCCCTTGATTTTATGCTGATATTGACTTAAAATCAAAGGCGGCAGCTTGCCGCTTTTTACTTTATTTTCCTATATTATTAACATTAATTAAATATTTCGATAATTTTCCTTTAACAATTGCACGTTTATATGCAAATTTTCCCCTGATTTCAACTATTAGTGAACGGTGTTTTTCATCGTATCTTTTTTGTCAGGAGGTTTATTTTTATGTCAAATCAAAAACGCAAGCTTTTCTGTTATTATTATCTCAAACTGGGCAATGTTTATGAAGCGGCTCTCAAAGCCGGTTTCCCTCCGTCAACTGCTCTGGCTGATGGGTTGCAAACTCTTGAATCACCTAGTTGCAAACTAAGATTAGAAAGGTTGCAAACCGTTACCAACCAACCGGTTGCAAGGTTGGTAACCATCGGGTTGGAACGTCTTGCCTTTGGTTGTATCAATGACGCTGTTTCTCTTGCCGCATCTGATGAGTTTCCACCCCCTCAGAAACTCCTTGAACTCGACCTTTTCAACGTATCTGAAATAAAACGTGTGAAAGGCGGCGGCATAGAAATCAAATTCAATGACAGACTTAAAGCTATGGAGGCTCTGCTCGCCTGCGAAAAGGATTTTTCCGATATGAACAATGCGGAAAATCTTATCACTGCTCTTATGGGTGAATGCAATGAAGATTAAACAGTTTTCTCCCAAACAGACTCTTGCTGTGAAATGGTGGAATTCCCCCAAATACAAAAATTATGATGCCATTATATGCGATGGTGCTGTCAGAAGCGGCAAAACGCTCTCAATGTCTATCGGCTTCGTTTCATGGTCGATGACCAATTTCAAAAACGGCTCTTTCGCTTTCTGCGGTAAAACTATCACTTCACTAAGACGCAATGTCATTACTCCGCTTGTCAATGTCCTCGGTACGCTCGGATTTACCTGCATTGAAAAAATCAGCAAAAATTATATTGATATTCGCCTTTGCGGCATATCAAACAGGTATTATATGTTCGGCGGCAAGGACGAGGCTTCCGCTTCGCTGATTCAGGGTATGACATTATGCGGCGTTTTCTTCGATGAAGTCGCTCTTATGCCTCGCTCTTTCGTGGAACAGGCTCTTGCAAGATGTTCTGTGAGCAACTCTAGAATGTGGTTCAACTGCAATCCCGAAAACCCTTACCACTGGTTCTATCTGGAATGGATTAAAAAGGCTGAGGAAAAAAATGCCCTCTATCTCCATTTCACTATGAATGACAACCCGTCTTTATCCGATGATATACGGCTTCGCTATGAACGGCTCTATTCCGGTGTTTTCTATGACCGTTTTATCCTCGGAAAATGGACTGTTTCAAGCGGTCTGGTTTATCCTATGATTGACAGAAATATCCACTTCTTTGATACCCCTCCTGATAATTTTGAAAAATTTGTCATTTCATGCGATTATGGCACTGTTAACCCCTCCTCTTTCGGTCTTTGGGGAATTTCGGACGGCATATGGTACAGAATTTCCGAATATTACTACGATTCAAGGCGTGATGGAATATCACGCACTGACGAGGAACATTATCTCGCTCTTGAATCTCTTGCCGGTGACAGATGCATTGACTTCATTGTCGTTGACCCGTCTGCCGCAAGCTTTATTGAATGTATCAGACGCCATTCACGTTTTAATGTCCGAAAAGCTGACAACGATGTAATCAGCGGAATACGCCGTGTCAGTGATGCCATAAAACTCGGAAAAATCCTTTTCTCATCATCTTGCAAGGATACTGCAAGGGAATTCGCTCTCTATCGCTGGAATGATAATTCAGGATTCGATGTTCCCATCAAGGAAAATGACCACGCAATGGACGATATTCGCTACTTCGTAAGCTCTGTGCTGAACGAAAATTCTGATGATAATTCGTTCTTTGTGCTTTCCGCTGACCGTTTGTAATGTGAGTTCAACAGAAAAAAGTTTTATTCAGGCAGTCGGGTAGGTGAAAAATATACCAGTAAATCTAAACCCAAAAGCAAAAGTTTTTGCCCAGATTTTTTCAAAAAGCTGGTGGTTTCCAAAGGCAAAGCCTTTGGTCGCCGTCCGCAGACGGCGAAACTCCAAGGGGTGCGGGGGCGAAGTCCCTGCCCTTCAAGGCGTTCAAAAAAGTTTTTTGTCAAACTTTTTCAAAAAAAAGTTTGGGCGGCTAAAAGCCGCCTGATGAAATTACTATCAGGAAACTCACATTTCATTATTATTTTTTGGAGGTGTTTTTTAATTGTCATTATTCTCCCGTGACAAGCCTAAGACTGATAACGGAATTGTTATCCAGTCAGAACGCTCTGCCCCTTTTATCCCTTATAATTTCGGTACGGATATTTATGAAAAAAATCTTTATGACAGCCTTAGATTTTCCGTACCTATCATTGATGCGGCTCTTTCAAAAATCGTGCGTCTTACAGGCGGTTATTCCATCAAATGCGATAATCCCGCTTTTCAGCATGAACTCGATTACTTTGTGGAAAATGTTCCCTGCGGTCTTTCCGCCAAGTCGCTTCATGCTTTCACTGACGCTTATCTCGACAGCCTTATTACATATGGAAATGCTGTCGCTGAGATGGTCATTGATGAAAATACCATGCAGATTTCCGGTCTTTTCAACGGCAATATCTGCAATATTGATGTAAAATCAGGTAATTCCCCTTTTGAACGTGTTTTCTTTATCAGAAATGAGGACGGCTCACTTTATAAGCTTCCTCACCCTGAGAGAATTATGTTCTCCGCCCTCAATCCGCCCGAAAATCAGATTTATGGTCGCTCGCTTCTGCGTGGTCTGCCATGTCTTAGTTCCGTACTTATGCGTATTTATGAATGTATCGGTCAGAATTATGACAGAATGGGCAATGTCCGTTATGCTGTGACATATCACCCGTCAGGCGATATTCAGGACAAGGCTCTTGCAAAAGAACGTGCCATGCAGATTGCTAAGGAATGGTCGGAGGGCATGAACAGCTCACGCAATGGCACTGTCAAGGATTTCATTGCTGTCGGCGATGTGGATATAAAGGTTATCGGTGCTGAAAATCAGCTTATTGATACCAATATCCCTGTCAGACAGCTTCTTGAACAAATTACCTCAAAGCTTTCCATTCCGCCGTTTCTTCTCGGTCTTAGCTGGTCATCTACGGAACGTATGTCCTCACAGCAGGCGGATATTCTTACTTCCGAACTCGAATATTACAGGCGGCTTATAACTCCTGTAATCAAACAGATTGCTTCAGCATTTATGAGGCTCAACGGCATTGAGTCAGATGTTTCGGTTATCTGGGACAACATCAATTTGCAGGACGAAGCTCAGCTTGCGGAGGCTCGTCTTAAAAATGCTCAGGCGGAGGAAATTGAAATCCGCAATCAGAAAAATTCAAATTTATAATCAAATTTATGGAGGTACTTATTATGTACAGAAATGTTATTCTCGAAAAAGGTCTTTACAATCTCACAGGAAAATCATTCGTTCAGGCTCTCGAAGAACTCGACCCGTCCGAAAACTATACTGATACTGCTCTTGCAGGTCTTGATGCTTATGAACGTCAGCTCAAGCGTTTCGACATCAAGGTAAACGGCAAAAACTGCGACAAGGTCGAAAAATTCTTCTCAACTACTCAGAGTGCTGTGCTTTTCCCTGAATTCGTTTCAAGAACTATCAAACAGGGTATGGCTGATTCCATTCTCGAAAAAATTGTTGCTGTAAAGACATCTTCCGCTTCAAGACTTTACAGAGGTTTCGCCGTTTCAGATAATTCAACCGATTATGACACTGTTACAACTCAGGGCAATCCGCTCCCTGTCACATCTGTTACAGAAGACACAAACACAATCACACTCGACAAGCTCGGCAGAGTTATTTCAACCTCATATGAGGCTGTTATGAATCAGGCTATTGATGCTTATGCTCTCACTCTCCGTTCTGTCGGCAAAAAGCTTGCCAATGCCATTGTCGGCAAGGCTGTCGATGTTCTTATCACTGATACTGATTCAATCTCAATCAAGGGTTCTGCTCTTACATATTCAGACATCACTGCTCTTTATGGCTCTTTCAAGGACTTCAACATGGATACTATCCTCGTTTCACCATCTGCCGCCGCTGAAATTCTCTCATTCGCCGCTATGGAGGACTGCTCTTTTGATACTGACAAAACTGTCCGTTTCCCGTTCGGTACTGCCATGATAAGCTCATCTCAGGTTGATGACAACAAAATTATCGGTCTTGATTCGGAATATGCTCTTGAAATGATTTCTGCTTCTGATATTATTCTTGAAACTGACAGAATTATTGACAAGCAGCTTGACTATATATCCGTTTCTGTATGCACAGGCTTCAAAAAGCTTATGGCTGATGCTGTAAAGGTACTTACTATCAGCTAACCAATGGTTGCAAATCGTTACCAACCAGTTGAAAAGCGTTACCAACCGGTTGAAAATAGTTGAAAGCCGTTACCAACCAACTATTCTGAGCAGTCTTTGACTGCTCATATTGGTTTGGATTATTCTATAAGGAGGTCTATACTATGTTAGACAAACTCAATCAGTTTACAAGACGTGAACATTCTGCTGATGAAGTTTTTATTTTTGATGTAATCCTCTGCGATAATGATACTGACAGGGATTATGAGGCTTTTTCGGATAATTCCCTTGAAAAAATGCAGAGGCTTTTCATCGGGAAAACAGGAATTTTCGACCATAACCCCAAAGGCTCAAATCAGACCGCAAGAATTTTTGATACGGAGATTGTTACCGATAATTCAAAAAAATCTGCAAGCGGTTCAGCCTATAAATATCTCAAAGCTTCTGCTTATATGGTTCGCACTGACTCAAATGCTGACCTTATCAAAGAAATTGACGGCGGCATAAAAAAGGAAGTCAGCGTTTCATGCTCCGCTTCAAAGCGTATATGCTCAATCTGTGGTGCTGATAAAAATACTAACTCATGTATGCATATCAAGGGCAGAAAATACGGCGGAAAACTATGTTTTCATATCCTTGATGATATTACGGACGCTTATGAATGGAGCTTTGTCGCTGTTCCGGCTCAGGTATGTGCCGGCGTTTCAAGAAAATTTTTCGGCAGTGATGATGACTCTTATCAGCTTATAAAATCATATGAGGACGAAATTTCTCAGAAAAATAAGATTATTGATGTGCTTTACAGCGATTTAAAGCGTGATGTTTCAAAGCTTTGTTTTATAAATTCATCTGCTTGTGTTTCAGACGCTCTTATGAATGCTGTCGAAAAGATGGATATTTCTGAACTCGCTGATTTCAAGCATAAGCTGATAAAGGAAAAAACCAGTCTTTCCGCAAAACCTCAGCTTATGCAGAAAAATTCTGACGCTTTATCCGATTTCAGAATGAGGGAGGGCAGATAGCATGAATATCGAAAAAATTGCGGCTCTTTTTACTCTGTTTTCCGGTGAAGCTGATACTGTTAAATATATGCCGCTTATCAATTCCGCTGTGTGCGATGTTCTCAGCAAACTCCGCAAGGACGCTGACCTTTCCGATGACAGAATTGCTTTTCTCTGTGCCGCTGTCGCAAATCTGCGTTACATAAACCTTATCGCTCAGAGGGATTGCGTATCACATACATATGCAGGCACTTCCGAGAAAAACGGCTCTTATCCGTCAAGATACCTGCTTGCTAAAAATCTTGTGCGTGATTACTGGATTTGTATATCGGATTTGCTTGATGATTCGGATTTTCTTTTTATCAAGGCATAAAATGTTATTATTAAGCTAAAGGCAAAAGCAAAAGTTTTTGTCCAGCTTTTTGCGGCAAGTTGCCGCCTCCAGTTTTTAGTCAATATTTTTCTTTATGGCGGTTAATTATATGCGAATTACCTGACAAATAACCATATATCAGCATAAAAAGCGGTCGGGTAGGTAAAAAATTTCAATATTAAGAAAAGCAACGAAAATGCCAGCGGCGGCTCGCCGCAAGTTTTTTGTCAAACTTTTTCCAAAAAAAGTTTGGTCGGCTGAAAGCCGACAGCTTTGCTGATATAAAAACTGGCGACCAGTGGTCGCCACTACAAAAATATTCCAAAGGAGGCTGATTATTCTGAATTTCAATACACTTATAAATAATATTATCGCAATACTAAGCCTTTGCTCCGATTTCCCTGTATTCCACGAATTCCCCGATATTCCGCTGAATACATATCCGCTTTTTGCCGTTGCCGCCATTGAGGAAACTAAGGCTGACTGCTCCATATCCGACAGCAATGGCAATTATCCTGTTAATATAAAAGTGAGAGTTTCGCTTTTCGCTTCGCCTGATACATCTGCTGACAAGCTTTTCGATATATGCATAAAAGATATTGCTGGCTGTATCATGCGTTCAAATCTCAATCTCAAAAGCCTTTCCGTTGTGCGTTCGGCAATCAACAAAAGTCTGAACCTAATGGAATCATATACCGTTTTCACTGTTCAGGGGACTGCTTCCCCAAAGGAGATGATTGATTATGATTGATTTTACTGACAGAAAAAGAAATGTCATAAATATTCTCAATTCCTCATTTCTCGTTCTTTCTTATGATATTTCACATTCAAGAAATACTATTAAACAGTTCGGCATTTCGGGAAAAACTCATATTTTCAGCAGGGGAGTAAATCCTGTTTTTCTGAATATCAAGGCTATATGCTGTGTTTCGGATATGTCCTGTGCTTATGACCTTGAAAATGCTCTCATATCCGCCATTGAAAATGTTTTCACTATTGATGGCATTTCCTTTTCAGGCATGGTTCTTGACGGATATTCCATAAACTGCGATAAAAACGGCTGCGTATCAGATATTTCACTGTCGTTCTCATCTGCGGAATGTATAAGCGAGGTATCTCAGAATGAATAATTCAGTTACCATATCGCTTACCGATACAGACAGTATTCAGCATACATATACCGATATTCTATCGCTTACAATCAAAAAAGAACGCTTTACGCCGTATTCATATGCGGCGGCGTTCTTTATTTCCTCCGATGAGCATATTCAGTACAAGGATATTTCAATATCCGTCAACGGCTTTACGGCTCATTATGGTCTTATTGACAGCGTTCACTGCCGCAAAAATTCACATAATACCATAACTTCTGTCATTTCAAAAAGCTTTACTTCTCTCCTTTTGCAAAATCAGCTCGTTCCCGGAATGATGTACGATATATCCCTCAATTCCCTTATGGACAGCTTTATAACCATTCCCCATATATCACATGAGGATAATTCCGATATTCAGAATTATATTTTCATTAAGGAAAATTCTTCACTCTGGGAAGCTGTTGCCAATATAAGCTATAAGATTTCCGGCATTTATCCTTATATACGTCAGAATAATATGGTCTGCATTTCCGATAATCCATCATCAGTGCAGTTTCCCATAAATTCCGATAAAATCCTTGAAAGCGGTTTCAAACTCGATTATTCAAAAATTGTCAGCGATTATCATATGCAGGATATTGAGGGGAATTATGACGTTTATCAGCTGAATATTCAGCAGGCTTATGACCTTGACATTATTCGTCACAGACAAATTCCGCTTGACAGGCAGTATCTCAATAATCCATCTCAAAGTATGCAGAATAAACTTGAATTCAGTATGCGTGGATATTCCTCGCATTATTATGAATATATCGGCTATTCGGGCGAGGATATTTATGATTTATCCGCATACGGCGAAAAAATTGACGCTGTAACCATTAAAGGCGGTTCAGACGGCATCAGAACCACGATTACTACATACCATTAAATTATCAGGCAGATAAAAAAACTATTATAAAGAAAAAGTTTTTTGCCCAGCTTTTTTTCAAAAAAGCTGGGCAAAAACTTTTATTTTGGGATTGTCGAAATCACGTTTATTAACAAAAATTTAACTAATTCAAAAACCCTGAAAACCCTGAAATTTATCCTTTACAATATTATCTTATTGTGCTATAATATTTATGTTATTCAAAATCTTCATCGCAGAAAGGATTACTCTGAATGACATCTGATAATCAGGAAATAACCATTATGAGAACTATGGACGTTGAGCCTAACAGATTTCAGCCAAGAAAAGATTTCGATAATCAGGCTATCGCTGAACTCGCTCAATCCATAAAACAATTCGGCATCATTCAGCCTGTTGTGGTAAAACCTTTATCTAACGGCTCTTATCGCATTGTCGCCGGCGAAAGAAGATGGCGTGCCGCAAGAATGGCTGGTCTTGAGGAAATCCCTGTTATAATCCGAAATTTCTCCGACAGTGAGGAAATGCAGGCAAGCCTTATCGAAAATATCCTCCGCAAAGACCTTAACCCCATCGAAGAAGCTTCCGGATACAAGGAACTTATGGAGAAATATAATATGACGCATGAGGAAATTTCCGATGTTTTCGGCTGCTCACGTTCTTACATAACCAACTCCATGAGATTGCTTTCCCTCCCAGATGATATTATTCCGCTGGTTGCCGAAAATAAAATATCTGTCGGTCATGCAAAACTGCTCCTTTCATGCAGCGATAAAAATATTATGTCCGAACTCGCACGCCAATGTGCTGAGGATAATCTCACTGTAAGACAGCTCGAAAAGCTTTTGAAATCTATGGATAAGCCTGTGAAAACCATAAAGCGTGACAGCTATTTCAGAGAAATGGAATTATCCCTTAAAGAAATTCTCGGCAGAAAAATTTCCATAAAATATGATAAATCCGGACGTGGAACACTCTCCCTTGAATTCTATGACAAAGAGGACTTGTCCGATATAGCAGATACACTTGCTTCGATGAGTTCTTCAGATAAATAATATTTATAAAAAAGAGGTTTTAAAAATGCTTGATATTAAAAGAATAAGAGAAAACCCCGATGCCGTTAAGGCTGCTCTTAAAACAAGAAATGCCGATTATGATGAATATATCGACAATATTCTCGAAATTGACATCGAAAGAAGAAAAATTTCTACCGAAACCGATAACCTCAAGGCTGAACAGAATAAGGTTTCAAAGCAGATTCCTGTAATGAAGAAAAATGGTGAGGATACCTCCGCTGTTATGGCTGAAATGAAGGCTATCTCCGAAAAAATCAAAGGTCAGGACGCTAAAATTTCTGAACTCGAAGCTAAACAGAGATTACTCCTCCTTTCCGTTCCGAATATCCCTCACGAAAGTACTCCGGTCGGCAAGGACGATTCCGAAAATGTTGAAATAAGAAAATTCAGCGAACCTAAGCATTTTGACTTTGAACCGCTTGCTCACTGGGATATAGGCAAAAATCTTGGTATTCTTGACCCCGATACTGCCGCTAAGGTTACCGGTGCAAGATTCCATTTCTATAAAGGTCTTGGTGCAAGACTTGAAAGAAGTATTATCAGCTACTTCCTCGATACTCATACCGAAAACGGATACACAGAAGTTCTCCCTCCTTATATGGTCAACAGAGCTTCAATGACCGGTACTGGTCAGCTCCCTAAGTTTGAAGAAGATGCTTATAAGCTTGTAAGTGCTGAAGATAACAAGGATAATGATTATTTCCTTATCCCTACTGCTGAAGTTCCTGTTACAAATATGCACAGAGATGAAATTCTTTCTGCTGATTCTCTCCCGATTAAATACTGTGCATATTCAGCTTGTTTCCGTGCAGAAGCAGGTTCAGCCGGTCGTGACACAAGAGGTCTTATCCGTCAGCACCAGTTCAACAAGGTTGAGCTTGTTAAATTCACAACTCCTGAAACTTCCTTTGATGAACTTGAAAAGCTTACAAATGATGCTGAAAGAGTTCTTCAGGGACTTGGTCTGCCATACAGAGTAGTTGCTCTCAGCACTGGCGACATCGGATTTTCAAGTGCAAAAACTTATGACATCGAAGTATGGATGCCGTCTTACAACAGATATGTTGAAATCTCAAGCTGTTCAAATTTCCTTGACTATCAGGCAAGACGTGCAGGCATAAGATACAAGAATTCTCCTAAGGATAAGGCTCAGTTCGTTCATACGCTCAACGGCTCAGGCGTTGCAGTAGGCAGAACAGTTGCCGCTATCCTTGAAAATTATCAGAATGCTGACGGCTCTGTAACTGTTCCGGAAGCTCTCCGCAAATATATGGGTACTGATATTATCAAGTAGTGTTCGAGCCATAAGAAAAATATTATAATTACAAAAAGTTTTGGTCAGGATAAAAAATTCTGACCAAAACTTTTTTGTACAATGTCATCAGCAATAAAAGGAAATAG
>JBJEQS010000126.1:0-2999 GCA_051881875.1 Oscillospiraceae bacterium | reverse complement strand
GCTCTCCTCATCGGACAGCTTCATTATTATATCATACCTCTCCTCTTTTGTCAACTATTTTTTTTAAGTTTGTACAATGTTCATATTTTTATCGTACTTCACAGAGGATAATGATGTTGATTTTCAACAATATACGACTAAAATGCTATTCTTATGATATAATTTTCAACATCTTTCTTAACGCTTATATTGTTCTTATCTATCTTTGGCTCATTTTGCTGATTATATTCATCGACTATGGAAAAAAATCCACTCCATGTATCATCAAACAGCAATGCTGTTGAATCGTCAAACACCTGCTGATTATCAAATCTGAAAAACACTGAATCACCGCCGTTGAACAAGGTTTCCGCAATGCCGTTATAAATCACATCATAAGCCTGCTCTGCCGTACTTATATATTTGTTGTAATAGACAAAATAATTTGCATCAGCAGCATAGCTTACAGGATACGAAAACTGTGATGTATCAGGCGTATGAGTTCTGTTGATAAATGAATCAGTAACATTGAAATAGGCATAGCTTACATAATCATCAATATCCACTGAAAGCACAGGGTCATCCCATGTCAAGTCAATATTGTACCATTTTCCGTCAACCTCGACCATATTCCACATATGAGAAACATTTTTTGCTGTTCCTGAAATAATTTCGCAGTTTATTCCTGCTTTTCGGCAAAGATAAGCCATAGCTCTTGCATATCCTTCACATACAGCTCTGCCTTCGACCAATGCACCGTATGCATTCCCCGAATTCTGACCATCTGCTGAATATTTACAGCTGAGTATTACAGAGTCATGCAGATGCTTTATCATGTCAACCTTTGACATTTCAGCAGTAAGTCCGGAAAGAATTTTTTCCGCAGCGGAATTCACTTCAGACTCAACAAATGAAAGTTCTTCCATATTATACGGATACTCCGGTCTTACGGAATGAATTTTCCCTGTACTCTCATATGACATAAGCACATATTTTCTTGCCGGTGCATAAAGCTGCTGTTCCATATTCACAAGAACAGCACTGTAAACCTTTGAAATCTGACTTTCATCAAGCTGAACAGATATTTCTATCTCATCATCAAGCAAAAACATACCCCTTACAATCTCATCATAGGCTGTCTGTTCATCGCTGTTAAGCTGATAAAATGCCGGAGTATATCCATAAATATTCGGCATAGGATGCGGAACTTCCACAGGCTGATTATCCGTATAGTTATTGTCCGTATAATTATTATCCGATGAAACGCTCTCTGTTTCGTCATTGAAATGAATCTGAATTTCTCTTTCTGTTTCCAGAGTTTCATATATGCTTACATCAGCAGACGTTTCCAGCGTTGTAATAAATGTTTCTGCTTTGGCTTCCGCAGGTGTAGTATATTTATCCTGCACCTCTGTCTTATCAGCAACGACGGAAACATAAGCACTTGTGCTTTCAGCAGATAAATCATCAGACTGTTCAGCAGTATTTCCGCACCCTGTTGTGCATATAACAAAAAGTACCGCCGCAGACATAGCCGCAAACTTATTCATTTTGAACTCCTTTCAGGATTATGCGTCAATTTCGGATGAACTCTCCTGACATACCACAGCTTTTATCTTTGAAATCCAGTTATCTTCCACAACAAGAACGGTAAATTCCACATTCTGATATTTAACAACAGGCATTTCGTCCTGCTCCGGTATACGTCCGAGCAGGTCAACGATAAAAGCACTCATAGTATCATAATTATGCTCCTCCGGAAGCTTTATTCCGAACTCCGGCAGAATATCCTCCGGGTCAGCCGAGCCAAGCACAGTAAATACATTATCGGAAATTCTTTCAAAATCCTTTACATCATCATCATATTCGTCCTGAATATTCCCGACAATCTCCTCAAGCAAATCCTCAATAGTGACGATGCCGGCAGTACCGCCGTACTCATCAACAACAACAGCCATCTGAGCTTTTTTCAGCGTCATTGTTTCAAACACATCACTGCACCTGTTTGTTTCAGGAATATACATTGTTTCACGCATAAAATCCTTTATATTGAAATCCTCCGAATGTTCACATCCGACAAGGCACAATAAATCCTTAACACATATAATACCTATTATTGTATCAATATTATCCTTATAAACAGGAATTCTTGAAAATCCCTCATTTATCGCAAGATAAACAATATCATGTATTTTCTCGCATACATCGACAGCAATTATATCCGTTCGGTGCGTCATGACATCGGAAACGGTGGAATCACCGAATTCAAAGATATTGTTAATCATTTCACGCTGACTTTCTTCAATAACACCTGTTTCATTTCCCGCCTCAACCATCATAAGAATTTCTTCCTCTGTTACAGTATCATGTCTGCCTGAAGTTGAAAGACCGAAAAGTTTGCTGAAAACAAAGGCAATTCCCTGACAGATATTTCTCAGCGGAGAAAAGAATTTTATGTTAAATATCACAAAGGGAACACATTTAACAGCAATCCTGTCCGCATTTTTATTAGCCATACGCTCCGGAATAACAGATGTAAAAACAATCAGCAGCACCGAAACAAGCAGCATAAGGGCGATATATGAAGCATACTGTATCAATGGAATATACTTCTCGTCAGCTGCCAGAATGTGCACAAAGAAATCTGAAACAACGCTTCCATAAGCAAGCAAAGCGGTGAATGAAATGCAGACGTCCATAAAGAGCGTACCTGCTTTGAATGTTTCAATCATGGCACATGGTTCAGCAATAATCTCATAAAGTCTTTTGTACTTCTTATCAGTTTCGGCAAGGGATTTTGCCTTTGCATCATTAAATTCCGTAACAGAATGTCTGCATACGGACATAAGTGATTTTACAAAAATAAGCAATACAAAAATCAAAGTAAAAAAGCAAATAAGACTCCCGTCAGAATCCATAGTTATCTCCTCTCAATAAAAAGCTTTACACATAGTATATAATAAAAGGATAATAAAGTCAATATACCTGTTTTAAATAAATATGTGCAAAATGCATTAAAG
>JBJEQS010000125.1:0-13020 GCA_051881875.1 Oscillospiraceae bacterium | reverse complement strand
AAGGCTCTGCCTTTGGAATCCGCAAGCTTTTGAAAAAGCTTGACCAAAACTTTTGGTTTCGGATTTTGCTTTATTGCGCATTTTTTACCTACCCGACCGCTTGTATAAATCAAAATCGGCGGCAACTTACCGCTTGAATTCACATTATTTTAAAATTAATAAGTTTTATATGGAAAAATTCTTTTTTATATGCTATAATATTAGTATCTTTATTTTTCCGGAGGATTTCATATGAAATTACTGGCTATTGACGGCAACAGCGTTATAAACAGAGCATTTTATGGTATACGCCTTTTAAGCAATAAAAACGGTGTCTTTACCAATGCCGTATATGGATTTATGAATATATATTTCAAGCATATAAATTATATAAAACCTGACTGCGTGGCGGTGGCATTTGATATGCGTAAACCGACATTCAGACATACCGCTGTAAGCACATACAAGGCTAACAGAAAAGGTATGCCCGATGAGCTTGCATCACAGCTTCCGCTTGTGAAACAGCTTCTTAAATACATGGGCATAAAAATAGTTGAATGTGAGGGATATGAGGCTGATGATATACTCGGAACTCTTGCAAAAGCCTGCACAGATTCGGGCAATGAATGTGCCATACTTACAGGCGACAGGGACAGTTTACAGCTTGTAAATGACCTTGTTACAGTTCATCTTATAACCAATAAGGAAACAATCCCTTTTACTCCCGATAAATTCCGTGAGGTATACGGTTTTGAGACGAAATCGCTTATAGATTTAAAGGCTCTCATGGGTGACAGTTCGGATAATATCTCCGGTGTAAAGGGCATAGGCGAAAAAACCGCCATGACGCTTATTCAGAAATGGAATACTATCGAAAATCTCTATGAAAATCTTGATAATGCAGGACTTGCAAAAGGTGCATATGCAAAGCTTTCGGACGGCAAGGCAGATGCACAGCAGAGCAAATGGCTTGCAACAATTGTGACAGATGCACCGGTTGAAACGGATATAAATTCATATGTGCCGCAGGAGATGGACAAGGAAAATGCCGCAAAATTCCTGCGTGAACTCGAAATGTACAAGCTTCTTGAAAAGCTTGAAATACCTCCTGAAACAGTTACAAAAAAGCCGTCAGCTGATAACAGCGAAAATATCCCTGATGACTCCGATTTTTCGGAAAAGCCTTTCAGTGAAATTCCTCAGAATATGATATGTGCCGATTTTCTTTTCAATGGCTCGGAATTGTCGGTAATATATGAAAATACTATCTATAAGACCTCCGCAAAAAATGATATACTTGAATTTTTCGGAAATGCTTCGCCGAAAAGAACATTTTCCGCAAAAAATTCATACAGATATGCATTTGAAAATAATTCCACGCTTAAAAATATAATCTTTGATGCGGAACTCGCAGGTTATCTCCTCAATCCGTCATCTTCCGAATATTCAATTGAAAGGCTCTGCATGGAATATGAGGTGCATTACTTCTCGGATATAAAATCGCTCCCGTCACTCTGCTCAATGCTCCATGATATGCTTACAGAGCAGAAATGCCTTGACTTATTGCAGAATATCGAACTTCCGTTCACTGAGGTTCTTGCCTCTATGGAATACTATGGAATAAAGGTTAATTCGGACGGTGTAAAGGAATTCGGTGAAATGCTCAAGGACGAAATATCGGCTCTCGAACAGCAGATATATTTCATGGCAGGCGAGGAATTCAATATACAGTCACCCAAACAGCTTGGCGTGATACTCTTTGAAAAGCTTAATCTCCCTGTGAAGAAAAAGACAAAAACAGGATATTCTACAAATGCGGAGGTGCTTGAGGAACTTCGTGACAAAGACCCGATAATCGACCTGATATTGCAGTACAGACAGTATACAAAGCTTAATTCAACATATGTTGACGGACTGCTGAAAACCGTCAGGGAGGACGGCAGAATTCATTCAGTATTCAAGCAGACTGAAACAAGGACGGGCAGAATATCATCTACCGAACCAAATATGCAGAATATCCCCGTCAGAACGGAAACAGGCAGGGAAATGCGTAAATTCTTCATAGCTGATGAGGGAAATGTTCTGCTTGATGCCGATTACAGTCAAATTGAACTGCGAATTATGGCACACATGAGCCATGATAAGAATATGCAGGACGCATTTATAAACGGGATTGATATTCATACAGTAACCGCATCACAGGTATTCGGAGTACCCGAAAATGCTGTTACGCCTTATATGAGAAGCTCTGCAAAGGCTGTAAATTTCGGAATAATCTACGGCATAGGGCCTTTTTCTCTCGCAAAGGATATAAATGTAAGCGTTTCAGAGGCTAAAAAGTATATGCAGGGATATTTCACAAAATATCCGAACGTTGAAAAATTTATGAATGATACGGTTGAAAGTGCCATGAAAACAGGATACGTTACAACCATATCAGGCAGAAGAAGGGATATTCCCGAAATACTCTCATCAAACAAGATTGTACAGGCATCGGGCAAGAGAATTGCCATGAATACTCCTGTGCAGGGGACTGCCGCCGATATAATCAAAATCGCCATGGTCAACGTATACAGAAAATTCAAAGAGGAAAATTTAAAGGCTCATCTCATATTGCAGGTACACGATGAACTTATCGTTGAATGTCCTCCCGATGAGGCTGAAAAGGCAGGAAAAATCCTCAGCAGTGAGATGGTCAATGCTGTAAAGCTGGCTGTTCCTCTTATTGCAGAGGTCAGGGAGGGTCACAGCTGGTATGATGCAAAGGGATAAAATAAAAATAAAAAATATGGATTTCAATGAAATTCCATATGTTGCTGAAATGGAAAAGAGATGCTTTTCCTTATGTGCATGGACAGAGAGAATGTTCGTAAATGTGTTCAATGACCGCAGCGAAAATATAATGCTTTCTGCATATTATGAGGACAGGCTTGCAGGATATATCGTCATGGGGATATGTCTTGATGAGGCTGAAATACAGGTGCTTGCCGTTGATGAGATGTTCAGAAGAAAGGGCATTGCCGAAAAGCTTATCGACCATGCAGAAACACTGATAAGCGGCAGAGTTGAAAGGATATTCCTTGAAGTGCGTGAAAATAATGATGCCGCAAGAAAGCTTTATGAGAAAAAAGGCTTTGAAGTGACGGGAATGAGAAAGAATTATTATCGTGACAATTCGGGAAATCCTCCCGAAAATGCGGTGCTTATGACAAGATTTTTAAAGATTGGAGATAATGTTTAAATGCTGATACTCGGAATAGAAAGCTCATGTGATGAAACCGCCGCAAGCGTTTCAATGGACGGTACAAATATACTCTCATCGGTTATATCATCACAGGTCGAGGAGCATAAGCAGTACGGCGGAGTAGTGCCGGAGATAGCATCAAGACGTCACTGCGAGAATATACTGGGAGTAGTAAAACAGGCTCTTGATGATGCGGATAAATCCCTTGACGAGATTGATGCAATAGCTGTTACATATGCTCCGGGACTTATCGGTGCATTGCTTGTAGGAGTGAATTTCGCAAAAGGTCTTGCAATGGCTTCCGGAAAACCGCTTGTGCCTGTTCATCACATATCGGGGCATATTGCCGCAAATTACATTGCCCACCCCGATTTGAAACCGCCTTATCTTTGTCTTGTAGCAAGCGGCGGTCACAGCCATATAGTTGAAGTGCTTTCATATACAAAATTCAGAGTTCTCGGCAGAACAAGAGATGACGCTGTCGGTGAATGTTTTGATAAATGTGCAAGAGCATTGGGATTTCCATACCCCGGCGGAGTGCATATTGACCGTCATGCAGCTCTCGGCAATCCCGACACATACACTCTCCCACGTCCGAAAGTATCGGGAAGTGAATATGATTTCAGCTTTTCGGGATTGAAAACCGCTGTTATAAATCTCGTTCACAATGCACAGCAGAAAGGCAATTCAATCATAGTTGATGATGCCGCCGCCGCATTGCAGAAAACCATATCCGAAATACTCGCCGAAAAGACATTTGCCTGTGCTGAAAAATACGGTTACAAAACTATTGCAATAGCAGGAGGAGTATCGGCAAATTCCGGCATAAGAGGATTATTTGAAAAAATCTGTGCCGAAAGGGATATGAAGCTGTATATGCCGCCACTTTCACTGTGCGGTGACAATGCGGCTATGATAGCCTGTCAGGGATATTTCAATTATCTTGACGGACAGCGTGGAGATGAAAGTCTTAATGCAATCGCAACTCTTTCGCTTGAGAAAATATAGGGAGGAACATCATGGCTGAAAATACAAATATACCTTTTGATTTTAAAAATCCGATTGAATTTTACAGCGGATACCATAAATCATATCTTTATGTGTCAATGAAAGGATATTTCACTGTTGATATATATGTCCCTGAGTTTTTCCCGTCACAGAAGCATTATTATCCGCTTGTAATAACCGATTTCAAATCGGCATTGCAGTCGGCTCTTACGATAATATCCGAAAAAAGAGATATAAGAAAACTCTTTGCCGACAGAAGCATATTTTCAGAAATAACCGAATATATGAAAATATGCCTTGAACAGTGGAATGAGGAATACGGCATGAATATTTCGGGAGTATTCCCGTCATATATATCATTTGACAATGAGAGTATATCCGTTATGCGTATATCGGAGGAAATGAAAAACCGTTCCGAAATTAATATGATACCGAAACCAGTATCACAGCAGGTATATATGAATGATATTCCGCAGGGTAATCAGATATTCAGAGAAGTTCCGAAGCAGTCATATGAACAGCCGCTTATCAGTGAAACATATAATTCCGTCAGAACTACAGCAAATACATGGAAATGTACAGAGTGCGGCTGTATAAATGATTCAAAATTCTGTAAGGACTGCGGCACAAAAAAGCCGATATGGGAATGTGAATGTGGTTCGGTCAATCAGAGTAATTTCTGCCCTGAATGTGGCAAGGCACGACCTGATAAATAACAGAATATTTGATTTTTAATTGTAGGGGCGAACTGCGTTCGCCCATTTGCTGATATTTCATATCAGCAAATTAAGCGGCTTTCAGCCGCTCAAGCTTTTTTTGGAAAAAGCTTGCCAAAAAACTTTTTTGAACGCTTTGAAAGGCAGGGGCTACCGCCCCCGCACCCCTGTGGAGTTTCGCCGTCTGCGGACGGCGACAAGGGCTTTGCCCCTTGACCCCACCAGCTTTTTGAAAAAAGCTGGACAAAAACTTTTTCTTTTATTGCTTTAATTATCATAGTGGGAGGTATCAACCTTTGGCAATTGCTCAGTATAAATGTCCCAACTGCGGAAAAATCCTCGTATTCAAAGCCGATAAACAAGGCTGGTTCTGTCAGAACTGCGAGAGCCTTTTCAATGATGAGGAAATTAAAATCAGATTCGATTTCAACGAAAACAGCAAATATAAATTCCCAGAAAAAAGTCTTGATAAAACAGACCTTGATTTCTCCGATAAGGCAAGGTCATATGTATGTCATAAATGCGGCTGCGAATTTATATCCGATGCCGCTTCTCCTGTTGAAAATTGTGTTTTCTGCCATGCTTCAACCGAACCTCCGGAACGAGTTTCAGGCGAATTCCGTCCGCATAGTACACTTGAATTCCTGATTTCTCAGGAGGAAGCTGAAAAAGCATTTGAAAAATGGTGCGGAAAAAGAAAATTTCTGCCTGATGAATATGTGAAAAAATTCAGTATCCGTAAAGTATATGTTCCCTTTCAGATTGCCGACTGCGTTGCAAAGGCTGATGCAGATGCAACAGGAAAAAAAATCCGCACCGAAAATGATAAGAAATTCAAATATACCAAAACAAAGGAATTCGGCATAAAAAGAGATGCCGTTATAACCTTTGAGGGAATTCCGGCGGATAATTCGGGAGGAATTTCAAAGGATACGCTTGATTCAATAGAGCCTTTCGATTTCAGAAAAGCCGTTCCCTTTGAAATGAAGCATATCTCAGATATTCCTGCAAATATCCCTGACAGCAATAAGAAAATCCCGTTTGCAAATGTAAAAAACAGATGTGTCAGCATGAGCGATAATCTTCTCCGGCAATCTATGAAAGGCTACAGCAGTCTTTCGGTTGAAAAGGTAAACGTCAACATCATGGATACAAGATGGAGATATATTCTGCTCCCCGTATGGCTCTATACATACAAGTATAACGGAAAAACATATGAATTCGCTGTAAACGGTCAGAATGGCAAGGCAGGCGGAATCCCTCCTTTAAGCCTTGGGAAAATGCTCTCCTTATGCATAGGTGCAGGAGCATTGACAACATTCCTTTTTATACTCGGAGGTATGCTTTTAAAATGAAAAAAATAATCAGCTTTCTTATTATTTCGGTAATCATGGTATTTATGAAATCCGGCACAGTATATGCCGATGAAATTTCCAGAATATCGGATATATCAGGCAGACTTCCGGATATTGAAATAAACCGTCTTGATGAAATTCTTGATGATACTTCCGAAAAAACAGGCTTCAATACCGCAGTAGTAATAACCGATAATCTGAATGGTAAAAATGCGTCAGAATATGCAGAGGATTTTTTCAATGATAATTACAAGGATTATCCGAACAGCATAATTCTGCTTATCAACTACGATACAAACAACGATATAATCTATCCGACAGGTACAGCCGAAAGATACTATACAGACGATATTCAGAAAAAAGTGCTTTCGGAGAATATCGAAAACTATATCGCACAGGGACATATTTCTGAGGCAGTAACAGCCTTTGCAGAAAATTCAGTTGAAATATTTTCAATGGAACTTCCTGAGCAGAATGAATCAACTGAAGTTCCCAAAGAGGAGAAGTCTGAAAATTATATCCTTTTCCTTGTGATATTCGGAGTATTGTCGGGAGTTATAGTCGGGATAATTCTCGGTGTATATATCAAGAACCTTTATAAGCGTCCCGACTGTGAGTTTGCTGTATCAAACTATCAGTGCAGGCATAAAATCGCATTTGATGTGAAAGAGGATAAATTCCGCAGGGAATATGTCAGCAAGGGTGAATTTCCGCAGTAATTTGAGTGATGTAAACCTCTGGTTTACATCATCTTTTTTTGTATTGCTAATTATGATTGCTTGTATTATAAATCGTTTTATGATATTATAATAACATGAGTTCGATAGATTTATTTTGTAATGGCGAACTATATTCGCCAGTCTTTATTTACTTATAAATCCATAATTTTAGTTCAGCAAACTGCGTTTGCTCAAACTTTTTTTGGAAAAAGTTTGACAAAAAACTTTTTGGAACGATTGAAGGGCGGGGGCAAGCCCCCACACCCCCGTTTCGCTCATTCGAGCGACCAAAGGCTTTGCCTTTGGAAACCACCAGCTTTTTTGAAAAAAAGCTGGGCAAAAAACTTTTGGTTTCGTTGCTTTTCTTAATATTGAAATTTTTTACCTACCCGACCGTTTTTTATGCTGATATATGGTTATTTGTCAGGTAAGTTCATATTATTGAACCCAAAAAGAAAAATATTGACTTAAAATCGGAGGCGGCAACTTGCCGCAAAAGTTTGTGCGAACGCAGTTCGCAGAAAAGTAACAATCAAATTTCAATTAAACTGCAACGGGCGACCAATGGTCGCCCTTACAAAAATAAATCATCGAACTCACGTTATAATATCATAAAATATAAATGGGATTGACGAGGTGATTTATAGATGAAAAAAAACTGCTATTTCGGAGAAAAATTACAGGAACTTCGTAAGAAAAATGGTCTTTCACAGGAGGCATTTGCAGAAATCCTCGATGTTTCAAGACAATCTGTTTCCAAATGGGAAAGCGGCAAAATATATCCCGAAATAGACAAGCTTATATTCATAAGCGAATATTTTAATATTTCCATTGATGAACTTATAAAAGAACCATCTGTAAAGCTTGAAGAGGATATAATGCCATCTTCCGAAAGAAAGGTTATAAATATATCAAAGCCGTCATCAAAGCCGTTTGCAGAACCTCCCGAACAGGATATTATGCCGCAGGGATACAGCAATATTCCGCCAGTACAGCCACATTCCGCACCGCTTATGAATAATATAAACTATGTCGGTACGGATAATAAAAAACGCAAAAAAAAAATTAAAAGAAAGCTGTCAGTTCCGGCAGTAATAGCTGTAACATTATTCGGAGCAGTTGCAATATCATTGGTAATAACTGCAATTTATGAAAATAATAATTCTTACACTGATTACGAGGAAACAGAATATGTTGTGGAAATGGAAGATGATTATGAAACTGCTAACTACATGACGGGCATAATGATTGATTCGGAAAATAATCCGCATGAATACGAGTATGATGCAAATGCAATACTTGATAAGGTATATTACTATTATGATACCAATATAGGAAAGTATATCGAGGTTCTCCTGCCCATTCCTCCGGCTGAGGAAAACTGGGTTACATGGGGATTTGATTTCGCAAATGTATATATTAATGACGGAATATGTGTTGAAGTTGTTACTGTGAATAATGACAACGGTCTGGGATATGAAAAGACGGAAATAAATCGTGCGAGATATTATTCGGAAAAATTCATGAAATATATGCCTGTGCTTGTACCGATGAATTATGATGAATTTGATATGTACGGCTACCGTATGGTTGAGGTATATGATGAAGTGGACGGACAGATTCATAAAACAATTGTTAAGGAAAATTAAAAAGACAGATATTTTTTATGTGTGGAACAAAAGTAATCATAATGCAGGGGCGACCATTGGTCGCCCCTTGTAGTTTGATTGAAATTTGATTGTTACTGTTCTGCGAACTGCGTTCGCACAAACTTTTTTTGGAAAAAGTTTGCCAAAAAACTTTTTTAAACGCCTTTAAAGGCAGGGGCTGCCGCCCCCGCACCCCTGTTTCGCTCGTTCGAGCGACCAAAGGCTCTGCCTTTGGAATCCGCAAGCTTTTGAAAAAGCTTGACCAAAACTTTTATTTTTGGTTATCGAACTTACGTTTAATAATAACATTCTGTAACTACCCAACCGATTGGATAAAACAAAATACTTAAAACCGGAGGCGGCACCTTGCCGCCGCTTTTTGTGAACGTCTTTCTGCATAAGCAAGAATATTATTTTTTCTTAGCTTTTTTTTCTTTTCTCTCATTCCACCATACCCAGAGAGGTGATGCGATGCAGAGTGAAGAATATGTACCGATTGCCATACCGAAGATAAGCGGTACTGCAAAGCTTAAAATTGAGCTTACGCCGAATACAAGTGATACGATAACGATTGAGAGCATTGAAACGATAGTTGTTATTGAAGTTCTTAAAGAACGTGCGATTGACTGATTGATACTTAAATTTACAAGTTCATTGAGTTTTGCTTTAGGTCTGAGCTTTCTGTTTTCTCTTATTCTGTCATAGATAACTATTGTATCGTTGATAGAGTAACCGAGAATTGTAAGTATTACCGCCATGAAGTTGGAGTTGATTGAAAATCCGAGAATAATATATATGCCGTATACAATCAGAACGTCATGGATAAGTGTGATAACAGCACATACACCGGCTGATATACCGCCGATTTTGCTGAATCTGAGAGCGATGTATATGATAAGGAGAATTGACGAGAAAATAACAGCTACAAGACATTTCAGGAAGAATTCACGGCCGGCTGTCGGTGATACATCATTCGAGTCGAGAAGTTCTATCTCATTTTCCGCATATATTTCCTTGAGTGAGTCTGTAAGCTCATTCTGTTTTTCAGCTGTAAGACCATCATTTGAAACAAATGAGATTGTGAGGTTCTTTCTATCGCTGTCGAAAAGGTCGCCTGTCTGAATATTAACACTTGAATTTACTATTTCTTCAATCTTTGCCTGAGCGTCTGATGTATTTATATCGCCGTCATATGAGTATGAGATGATTGTACCGCCCTTGAATTCAATATCAACATCAACTCCGATAAAAGTCATTGCTGCTGAGAGTACGATAAATACGAGTGAAGCAGTGAAGAATACTTTCTTTTTGCTTACGAAATCAATCTGCTTTGAGTCCTTCTTTGCTTCACTGCAATACATCTTCTTGTTCTTGAACGGCTTGAATTTTGCGAGTGAGCCGAGCATAAGCTTTGAAGCAAGCACACCCATGAGGAAGTTAAGGATAACACCGACCATAAGTGTAAAGCCGAATGAGAATATTGTTCCTTCAGCTGATGCACCGAACATGAAGAATACCCAGCTGAGAGCCTTTGCGAATATGCTTGACGGTACTCCGAATGCACCCATAAGCACGATTGCTACGATAATAACTGTGATGTTACCATCAAATATGGCTGAAAATGCTCTGCTGTAACCATTTTCAAGAGCCTTTTCAACATTTCTTCCGGCTCTGATTTCTTCCTTGATACGTTCAAATGTAATGATATTTGCGTCAACGCCCATTCCGACTGCAAGGATAATACCTGCGATACCGGGGATTGTGAGAGTTGAGCTGTCCATAAAGCTGAAATATCCCGATACAACTGCGAGAGTTCCTGCAACCTGACCTGTGAGGGCGATTACTGAAACAAATCCGGGGAGTCTGTAGAGGACAATCATGTATACTGCAATGAATATGAAAGCGATTATACCGCTTAAAATCATAGCCTGCAAAGCACCTGAGCCGAGAGTCGGCGAGATTGTTTTAAAGCTTGATGTAACAAGATTGAACGGCAAAGCACCTGAATTTATCTTATCGGCAAGGCTCTTTGCACTGTCATAATCGTAATCGCCTGTAATGACAGCACTGCCGTTTGTAATATGTGCTGAAACGCTTGCTGTATTTACGCAGTTTTCGTCCATCCATATTGAAATTGAACCATTTGATTCATAAAGTCTGCCTGTTGCGTCAGCGAATTTCTGTGAACCCTCATCGGAGAATTCCAGAGCGACAACATAGTCATAATCGCCTGTTGTGTCATTCGGCTGTCTTGAAACAAACGCATTTTTGATGTCTGTACCCTGTGCAATTACTTTGTCAAGGTCATATTCCGTACCCTCGATAAAGCGGAGCATAGCTGTTTCACCGAGTTCGGCAACGGCTTTTTCAGGGTCGAAATCTGTTTCGCCTGACTGCCATGGGAAACGGACGATAACTCTGTCCTTGTCATTATCGACATAAACTTCACTGTCATTGATATTGAGTGAAGAAAGTCTTACCTTCATAACCTCCATAACGGAAGCAAGCTGGTCATCTGTAGCATCAACACCGTCCTGCGGAGTAAAGGTAACATCGACGCCGCCCTGAATATCTATACCAAGACGAATATCGCTCACACCTTTGATTCTGGTGGTGGTAATATCGCCGTACTGAGTAGTAAATCCGAGCATTGCTGTGCCTGTAAATGCCATGATAATAAGAAAGACGATGAAGAATACTGGCTTTTTGATTTTTTTCACGTTTTAACCTCCTAATAAAGCATTGTTCTAAAAATCGGTATAACTTCCGACAATCACTTATAATTATATTCTATACAAGGCAAAAAGTCAAGTATACAGCTAAAATTTACATGGGAATCAATTTTTTAAATATACGCTGTAAAATTAATCATTTTTTTGCAGGGACAACCATTGACCGCCCCTGCCAAAAAATAAGAAAATTCACTTGTTTTTAAGTTGAAGTCACGTTATTTAACGTGAGTTCGATAGATTTATTTTGTAATGGCGAACTATATTCGCCAGTCTTTATTTACTTATAAATCCATAATTTCAGTTCAGCAAACTGCGTTTGCTCAAACTTTTTTTGGAAAAAGTTTGACAAAAAACTTTTTTAAACGATGGAAGGGCGGGGGCTGCCGCCCCCACACCCCCGTTTCGCTCATTCGAGCGACCAGCTTTTTTGAAAAAAAGCTGGGCAAAAAACTTTTGGTTTCGGATTTAGTTTGATAGTTGCATTTTGTACCTACCCGACCGCTTTTTATGCTGATATATGGTTATTTGTCAGGTAAGTTGCATATAATTGACCACCATAAAGAAAAATATTGACTAAACACCGGAGGCGGCACCTTGCCGCAAAAGCTTGACCAAAACTTTTATTTTTGGTTATCGAACTCACGTTATTTATATTATCCCTGAATTGTGTTTGTTTCGTAATATGCTTCATAGAGATACATATTTCCGTCAATTTTCAGCAGAAACCATTTCATCTGCTCCGAATATGTATCAACAGAACCGCTTGTTGTAACATCTGCATATACTGTATATGCTTCCTCAACATTCACATCGCTGTCATATGTTTCCCTGAATATCTTTTTTATTTCATCAACTGAATCTGTTGAAAGACATAATATGCCCTTGTTTTTCTGTTCGTCCTCTGAAATTGTATATGTTATATCAAAATCATCACCGTAATTCAGCTTATAGTCAAGGAGTATTCCCTGCATATACTGTTCATGCGTTTCGCCGCAGACTTCAACTTCCTTTTCAAGCATTTTCATATAAAAATCGGGGAAATGCCCGAAGCACTTGTCGAAATCGGCTTCCTTTGTGCCATCATAGTAATCGCCGATATATTCATAGAACAAAGCCTCCAGTTCCTCCTCTGTCATATTATGTTCAAAAGACATTCCGTCAATTTCAGTAATCATTGTTTCCTCCTCCGTTTTATCGTTTTCAGTATTTTCAGAGCCGCACCCTGTGAGAATGAGCATCATAATCAATGAAATTACAACAGATTTTTTCATAAAAACAATCCTTTCATCTGTTTTTACATATATATACTAATAATACCATTGCAATTATAAAGTGTCAAGCCGCTTTTTGTAAAAATCACACAAATCAATTTTTGTGAAATATGGATTTATTATGCAGAGTCGCCCGTTATGGTTTACTGGGAATTTCATCAGGCGACTGAAAGCCGCCCAAACTTTTTTTGGAAAAAGTTTGACAAAAAACTTGCGGCGAGCCGCCGCTGGCAATTTCGTTGTTTTATTTACTTATAGCGTTTTATTTTATGGCTCGACCATTTTATATTACTATTGATATACCAAATAACTATTGAACAAAGCAACTAAAAGTGATATAATAAAAA
>JBJEQS010000124.1:0-13103 GCA_051881875.1 Oscillospiraceae bacterium | reverse complement strand
AAAAAGTTTTTTGTCAAACTTTTTCCAAAAAAAGTTTGTGCGAACGAAGTTCGCAGAACATTAACAATCAAATTTCAATTAAACCACAACGGGCGACCAATGGTCGCCCCTACAAAAATAATTCATCGAACTCACGTTAAATTAAGGGTGACTGATAGTCACCCTTTTTGCATATGTCAGGAATTTGCTATTGAGTAATATTAATTGTTTCTGATGCAGGAACCTGTGTCCATATATTTTCATTTGCATCAGCCTGAGTAACAGCCGGTATTTCTGTGACAGGCGGTTCAGAAATTTTGTTGGTATATGAACTGTCTATTTCTGATAATGCACCAAGCAGATATGTCAGCATTGTATCATAAGCAGTCGGAGCAAGGTGAAGACCATCACCGCCGGAATATGATGCAGCAAGATTGTTATTTGAATCCTTTATTGTCTGTGCTGCATTTACATAATATATTGTTATATCATTCCTGTTTGCAACCATTTCATACAAAGCCTTATTGTATGTGTCAATAATAGTATTTGTGGTATGCGTACTTGTAGCAGCTATAGGGGTTATTGCCATAACTATTATTTTGGAATCAGGCGATACAGCAAGAAATTCATTGATATTATTTGTATAATTCTGAATGTATTCTTCCATAGTTCCGATATTTACATCATTCATACCCATTGATATACAAATATATTCAGGTTGCAATATTTTTATTGAATCAGCAACAGAATATTCAACACCGTTCAGCGGTACTTTGAAATCATGTATATTTCTTGCTCCAAGCGAGCCTACTGCCATTACCTGATTATCAGGAAGCCTGTGATATACTTTATATCCGGAAGCAATGGAATCGCCTACAATTACGATTCCTTCGGTATTTAGAGTAGAAAGCTGTTCATTTGTAAGCGGTGTGAAATCGGTTTTATATTTTCCTAATTCCTTTTCACCGCTGTATGTCAGAGTAAGACTTTTCAGTTCAGTTGTTGTCACTGATTCCGTTTCGGTTTCAGATTCAGCTTCAGATATACTTGTTTCATATGATGAAATTTCTTCTGTTGTTGTATCAGATGTTTCTGTATCAATGGCTGTTACAACAGTTTCAGAAACTACTTTATTATCTGTTTGCTGCAAATCATTATCATCAGCTTTGAGAAGCAGTTTATCTGTTATATCAAATACAATAAATGCAGCAGTAATAAATGCCATTACTGCAATATGTGAAAGAGATTTGTTCATTATAAAAATTCACCATCCCAGCTAATCAGATTAGAAATTAAGCTTCAAATGAACAGGCAGACCATTTTTCTTCTTTATAACAACATCACCCTGTATAAGCGGAAGAAAATATTTGATAGCCTCATCAGTAATATTGTTCTTTGCTTCGTTTATCCATTCTTGAGGAAAAAGCTTTTCATAGTTTGCAACAAGTGAAGCATCAACATAATCTGTTTCAATTTTGTATGGTATATCTGATACTCTCTTGAATATCATCATTTTTCCTGTTACACCTTCAAGTGCATATTTAACGCCGTCAGCACCTATCATTTCAGACTCGTCAATGTCACACTGTGAAGCAAGATGCGAAGAACATCTCTGCATTACATTGAGTTCTATTGAACGTACTTTGCAGCCTATTTCCTGTTTTATGATATTTTCAAGGCATTTGCCTATTCCTGAGAGATACTGGTGTCCGAATGCATCGGTAACACCTGATTGGAATGAATCAAGTGAAAATCTTTTATCATTGAATGTAACACCTTCTGAAACAGCTACTATTACAGAATCATATGTTTTATGAAGTTCCCTTATATCATTAAGGAAATTGTCGATGTTGAAATCTGTTTCAGGAAGATATATAAGATGTGGAGCGGTTTCTTCGTTTGCTCTCAGCATACACGTTGATGCAGTCAGCCAGCCGGCGTGTCTGCCCATAACTTCAACGACTGTTACTGATTTGAGATTGTATACTGCACTGTCACGAATTATTTCAAGCATCGTAACAGCAAGATATTTTGCCGCTGAACCAAACCCGGGGGTATGGTCTGTATATTGCAGGTCGTTGTCAATAGTTTTCGGTATGCCCATTATTTTTATATCTTTGCCGGTTCTTTCCATATATTTTGAAAGCTTGCTTACGGTATCCATTGAATCGTTTCCGCCGATATAGAAAAATATTCCGATATTGTTCTTTTCAAAACATTCAGTAATCTTTTCATATACAGATAAATCGTCCTCAATATCGGGAAGTCTGAAACGGCATGAACCGAGTACAGTTGACGGCGTTGTTTTTAGAAGTTCTCTGTCTGCATGGGTTTTGAGTATCTGGCAAAGGTCAATGAGTTCATTGTTGAGAATTCCCTCAATGCCGTTTGCTGAACCATATATTTTTTCAATTTTATCTGAGTCAAACGCTGCATTGAAAACGCCGGCTAGTGAAGCATTTATGGCACAGGTAGGGCCTCCAGACTGGGCGACTGCAATATTCATAATAAAAATCCTCCATATTTCTATATCATAATAAAATTTTAATTATCCGAAATTTTTGCCATAGCGGAAATATACAGTCTTTGAAAAAGGATTGAATAAAAGGTTCTTTGAACCATTTCCGCTTATAAAGTAATCTTTTTTATAATAGAAAGGTATAAATCCGCAGTTGCGGATTATATCACTTTCAATTTCTGCATATGCAATGCATTTTTTATCAGTTCCTGTGATATGTGCAGCCTCTCTGAGCATACTGTCCGTTTCATCTGAGCAATATCCGAATATATTGTTTTCAGAGGAAAACTGTCTTAGTATGCTGTAAGGATTGTTTAATTCACCGCTTATTTCATATACTGCCATTTGATAATCACGTTCTGCAATCCGTCTTTTATATTCAGAAAGTTCAACTTCTTCAATATGGAGTGATATTCCAAGAGTATCATGCCATATGTTTATAAGCTCGTTTATATATACAGTATCGGCATAATCAGGACAAGTCATTATGGTAAGTCCTTCAGCATTTTCAATACTTAGATTGTCATATCCTGTCCTTAAAAGTTCAGCTGCTTTTGCTGGATTGAATTCAGATATTATCTGTTCATCTGTACATTCCCTGTAATTCTTATTTCCTGCCATTATGCTTGGCGGGATAATTCCATAAGCCACCTGATAACTGCTTACAAGCTTATCTTTGTACAAGCTTCTGTCAACAGACAGTGAAAGTGCTTTTCTTATATTTTCATCGGAAAGTATATCATCTTCCGGATTTATTATTATTCCAAGTGTGCAGCATATATATTCGCTTATATCATATGGACGGCTGATTATATTTCTGTATTCAGCCGGATTTTCTGAAACGATACAGTCATATTTTCCGGTTTTGAAATTTTTCTCCATGTCAGTATCACTTTTTTCAATTATGAAATTGACGCTGTATGGCGAAACATCATAGCTTTCTGACATATTCGCTGTATTTCTGCGTAGAAATATGAAATTATCCTTTCCATATGGGTCATAGAACCATTGCTTTATATAAAATGGCCCGTTTGATATTACCGACTGCTCATCAAGTCCGTATCTTGCCTTTGTACCTTCAAAAAATTCCTGATTGCATGGCATGGCAGGGGAGGTTGTAAGAAGTTCAAGAAAGCATGGTTCAGCATAATCCAGTTCAAATACGATTGTTAAGCTGTCCTCAGCGGATACGCCTATTTTTGTATAATCCATGCTGCCATTGATTATTTCATCAGCATTTTTCAGAAATGAAAAAGTTTCCCTGTATGGCGAACAGGTGACAGGATTGAAAATCCGCTGAAATGCAAACACATAGTCATATGCCGTTACAGCAACCTTGTCATGTACTCCGTCATACCAGTAACGGTCATTCTTTAAAATAAATTTATATGAAAGACCATCTTCAGAAATTTCACAGGTATCGGCACCGGCATACTGGAGTATGCCGTTTTCATCATATCCGACAAGTCCCTCAAAGGTATTCTGAATAATTGTGAGAGATGCTTCATCTTCCGCAAGCTGAGGGTCAAGGTTTTCAGGATTTGCACAAAGACCATAATTAAATGCATAATCCATTCCGCTTGATTCATCTTCACCACAGCCTGATGTGGCAATAAGTATTGCGGCTGATATTAAAACAGCAGGTATTTTTAGCAGCTTATGCATTATGCACTCCTTTCAAAATCAGAATTCATGTATTACAGCTTTGCCGGCTGCAAGGCTTTTCCGGCAGTCAATAATCCTTTGGTTTGAGCTTCCTTTGAATTTCAGCAGATAGCTTTTCTTATCTTCCTCAAATCTGCCGTCAACTATATAATCGCATACTTCAAGAAGTTCCATAAAATGATTTTTGTTATCAGCATTTTTTATCAGATATTCAAATGTATAGCCTGTATATGCAATAATATTATAGCCCTTTTGCTTCAGTATTTTTCCCATTTCCGCCAATGATTCACATTGGCAGAACGGTTCTCCGCCGCTGAATGTTACTCCGTCAAGCAGAGGATTTTTTATGATTGTATCTATAATGCTTTGAGTATCAACTATATTCCCACCGCTGAAATCATGAGTCTGGGGATTGTGACAGCCTTTGCAATTATGCGGACAGCCCTGAGTAAACACAGTAAATCTGAGTCCCGGTCCGTCCACTATTGAATCATTGGCTGTTCCTGATATTCTCAATTCCATACGCTTATAAATGCTTTACTCTGTCACGAACTTCGGCACGTTTGGCATTATTGAAACGGTCGAGAGTACCCACGAGATAACCTGTAATTCTTCTTATTCTCTCAAACGGGATTCCGTCCTTTTCGCTTCTTCCGCAGGCAGGACATACATCTCCGATTATTCCGGTGTATCCGCACACAGGGTCTCTGTCGACAGGGTGATTTACAGAGCCGTATCCTATGCCTGACTCTTTCATGCATCTGATAACTTTTTCAAATGCTTCAATGTTGTCAAGCGGGTCACCGTCAAGCTCAACATAGCTGATATGTCCGCCGTTTGTAAGTGCATGGTAAGGGGCTTCAATCTGAATTTTTTCAAATGCACTGATAGGGTAGTATACAGGTACATGGAATGAATTGGTATAGTATTCCTTATCTGTAACGCCTTCAATTATGCCATATCTTTCAGCGTCCATTTTTACAAATCTTCCTGAAAGACCTTCGGCAGGAGTTGCAAGCAGTGAAAAATTAAGATGAGTTCTTTCACATTCATCATCAACTCTTTTTCTCATTCTTGTGATGATTTCAAGACCAAGTTTTCTTGCCTCCTCGCTTTCACCATGATGTTTTCCTATGAGAGCCTTGAGCGTTTCGGCAAGTCCGATAAATCCCACAGAAAGAGTACCATGCTTCAATACTTCTCCTATGCGGTCATCAATGCTGAGATTTTCAGAATCAATCCAGACACCTTGTCCCATAAGGAACGGGAAATTTCTTACACGCTTCTGAGCCTGTATATTGTAGCGGTGAAGTAACTGCGAAATTGTCAGATTCATACATTCATCAAGCAACTCATAGAATTTGTCTATGTTGCCCTTTGCCTTTATTGCAAGACGTGGCAGATTGATTGATGTAAAGCTTAAATTTCCTCTGCCTGATACGATTTCCCTCGATTTGTCATGTACATTTCCGATAACTCGTGTACGACAGCCCATATAAGCGATTTCTGTATTATAATCGCCCTCCTTGTAGTAGGAGAGGTTGAATGGTGCATCTATGAATGAGAAATTAGGGAAAAGTCTTTTTGCAGATACTCGGCAGGCAAGCTTGAAAAGGTCATAGTTTTTATCATCTTTATTGTAGTTTATGCCTTCCTTTACCTTAAATATATGTATCGGGAAAATCGGAGTTTCACCATTTCCAAGACCGGCTTCATTTGCAAGAAGTATATTCTTTATGACCATTCTGCCTTCAGCAGATGTATCAGTACCATAGTTTATTGAACTGAATGGAGTTTGTGCACCTGCACGACTGTTCATGGTATTCAGATTATGTATAAGTGCTTCCATGGCCTGATATGTGGCTCTGTCAGTTTCCCTGAGTGATGCCTTTGCTGTGAATTCCTGTATCTTACAGGCAATATCGGCACTTGTTATTTCGCATAATTTTTTGAATTCAGCTTCCTGATAACCATTATCGTTTGTGAGTATTGGTTCAAGACCTGTTTCAGCTTTTACGGCTTTATATATTTCAGATGCCTTTTGTGCATCAGCAGGTATATCAAGCTCAAATTCAAGACAGCGGTCTATGTTTTTGATGTAACGATTGATATAAGTTTTCCTTACTCCGTCAGCCATTGCATAATCAAAATTCGGGATACTCTGACCGCCGTGCTGGTCATTCTGATTTGACTGGATTGCGATACAGGCAAGTGCTGAATAACTTGCTATATCATTGGGTTCACGCAGAAATCCATGACCTGTTGAAAATCCATTTTTGAATAATTCTATAAGGTCTATCTGACAGCAGGTAGTTGTGAGTGTAAGGAAATCGAGGTCATGTATATGTATATCTCCGTTTGCATGAGCCTTTGCGTGCTTCTGGTCAAGTACGTACAGTTCATAGAATTCCTTTGCACTTACAGAACCATATTTAAGCATTGTACCCATAGCGGTATCGCCGTCAATATTTGCATTCTCACGCTTGATATCGCTGTCCTTGGCTGATTTGAATGTCAGGTCCTTGAATGCTCTCATCAGGTTGGTTTTCATTTCTCTTGAACGGGTTCTCTCATATCTGTAAAGGATATATGCCTTTGAGGTCTGGACATGACCTTCATCAATGAGAACCTTTTCAACAGCGTCCTGAATTTGTTCAACAGTGGGGCAGGTATCGGGATATTTCTTTTCTATTACCTCGCAAGCTTTCGCTGCAAGAAGCATGGATTCATTATAATCCTGTCCTCCAACAGACTGAGCAGCCCGAAAAATAGCATTTGCAATTTTTTCCGTATTAAACGGTACAGTACGTCCATCTCTTTTTATAATCTGAGTAATCATAATAATTTCAGCTCCGTAACACTATATATTGTGGCTTGTAAACCGCTGATTAATAGTATATAGTATATACAACAAATTGTCAATTAAAATATTATACAATTTGAAATATGCCTTATTGTGAAATATATACAAGCATAAAGCAGTCAAAAGGATTGCGGGGATATATCAGAAAAAAATTATTTTTGCCCAGCTTTTGTATTATAAAGCTGGGCTTTTTCATTTATGGGCAAGTGTACTTATTTATTAAAAGTATGAGTTGAATTTTTTATTTGCAGTATCATTGTCAGAACTGATTATAAGACATACATAATCGCCTTTGACAGTAACTCCGCATTTTGAAAGCTTATCAAATTCATCCGGAGCATACTGTTCAAAATCAGCCTTGCGTTTTTCAAGATATGATTCAAGAGCAGATTTCAGCTTATCAGTGTTTTCAGGTGCAGAAGCCTTGAATATAACTATTTCATCTGCTGAAGCGGCAGTTGCACTAAGGCTTGCATATTCACTGTACCATTCCTTTTCAACTGAATAGTGATATGCAGTTACATCATCATCGTTTTCACCCGGAGTAAGTTCTTCAAACTGCACACCGCTGTCGGCGATACCCTGAACCATTTCAGATACGCTTGCAGATGCCTCTGCATTTCCTCCGCCGCAGGCAGTAAGCATAAGTGCTGATACTGCACAAAGGGAGATAATAAATCTCTTTAAACTTTTCATCTTTTTTTTCCTTTCTTTATTGTCTGTAATATTTAAACAGTATGGCTGAGGATATATGATATAATATCCTCATACACTGCTTTTGATATATGTATGCCGTCTGAGGTAAGGTCGGACGGCAGACAGCCGTTGCTGCCTTTCAGATAACTGTTTATGTCAAGATAGTATACTGACTTGTCATTTGCAAGAGAGAGCAGGGAAGCATTGAATGAGTTGATTTGAGAGTTGAGAATTTTACCGTCAGAAGCACTTGGCTTTGCTTCACGCTCCGCACTTACGGGAGTTACTGACATAATATATATATTTGCCGCCGGAAGCTTGGCTTTTACATTGTCAATAAATATTCCTATCTGCTCAGTCATTGAATCATTCATATCCCATGCAACACCGTTCATACCCATCATTATATATATGTTTGACGGATTGGCGGAAACGACAGCGGAAAGTGCTGTAACGTTGCCATAGTATGTGTCTATTGTGTTTGTATTCAACTGATATGGATTAAGTCCCACACTTGCGAATACCTGACTTTCAGGGAAAAAGCCATATGCTGAAAGTCCTTCCATTATGGAATCGCCTACGAACACACAGCTGTCAAAGTATGAATAATCCTTTTCGGTGTTATAAGGCAGCGGATTGGATACTGACTGATTATTTGCAGGAGGTGCAGCGGCGGTAGTTTCTTCTGGAATTGTTGTTATTGCTGATGTTGTTGTTTCTGAAATTTTAGAAACGCCTGTTTCTATGCTTGTTGTATCTGATATATCCGAAACAGAGGTTGTAAGCGAGGTGGTTCCTGATGTGCTTTCGGAAAATATTTCGGTTTCTGATTCGGAGTATATTTCTGATAATGTGTCATCCGTATATTCCTCAGTAATTTTGGCAGCTGTTGTTTCTGAGATTTCTATATCATATGGTGTTTTGTTATATCTGCCGTTTTTTATGCCCCAGTCAAGCGATTCTGTTTCAGACACATAAGCAGAAGCTTCTTTTTCAGTTTCAGGATTTTCAACGTTAAGAACTGATGTTAAAAACGTAACTATTCCCAGTGCTGTACAGAGCAATATCTGTTTTTTATTTACATCCATAATAATTCCTATCTTTTAATCTGCCACATGAGTCAGAATATAATCCACTATCTTTACATATGTATCCTTGGTGAAGTGCATACCGTCGCTGGAAACTTCAGAAGGAAGCATACCCTGTTCATTTACAACTGCTGAATGAACATCTATAAAGTGAACATTCTTTTCATTTGCTAATTCAAGGAGAAGTGCATTATATTCATTTATGGTTGAATTCAGGATTTTGCCTTCCTCAACAGTAGGTTTCTGCTCACGTTCAGCAGTAACGGGAGGTATGGACATTATATATATATTTGCCTTAGGAAGTGCAGACTGTATATTTTCAACAAATGTACTGTATGATTCAATCATTGAGATATTGTCAATCCACCCCATACCATTGCTTCCGAGCATGATATATATATTTTCTAAATTTGCAGCTTTAAGTGCATTTACAGCCAGTACCTCTCCATAATATGTGTCAAAAGGAGTGTTGTTAATAAGGTCAATTCTCATGCTTGTTTTTGCCAAAACATTTTTTTCAGAAACAAATCCATATCCTGAAAAACCGGTTGAGATTGAGTCACCGACAAATGCACAACTCTGAAGATATGTGTCGTCTTTTCTTGCACATTCAGCAACAGGATTTGAAACTGTCTGGTCAACAGCAGTCGGCATACCCGTTTCAACTGCTTCAGTCTGGAGTTCATTGTAAGTAGTTTCTTTCTGACTGCTTTCATTGTCAATTATATTCGCCTGACTGGTTTCATTGTCAATTATATTCGCCTGACTGGTTTCATTTTCACTTCCTGAAACCAGATTTCTGTTTATAACAGGAGATATTTCAGCTTCTTTTTCTCTTATCCCTTTTACATAAGCTATAAAGCAGAGCATGAAGCTAAGAAGAAAACTAAGGAAAATTATTGAAAATCTGAATTTAAGACGATGCTTTACTTTTGATTTGGATTTTGCTTTTTCTGACATTATCTGTTCCTCCTGATTGATATATATAGTGAATACGGCATTTAATCTAATTATATGCCGCTGTTTTTGCATATATAATATTATTTGGCATACGGTTTTATTTATACACGCTCATTATATTATACATTAACTGTTAAACTTTTTCAAGTTATTTTTTTATTTTTAACAGATTTGAAATTAAATTTAGATAAATCTTGCAATGTGAATGAATATATAGTATAATAATTATTAAATATGAAAAAATTTTTTTATATGGAGGCATAGTGTATGTGCGGATATGTTGGCTTTACCAACTGCATTGAGAATACTGATGCAGTTCTTGGAAGTATGATGGATAAGATTAAACACAGAGGACCTGATGCAGAGGGAAAGTATATTGATGATGGTATAGCACTCGGTCACAGACGACTCAGCATCATTGATGTTTCATCACAGGGTAATCAGCCGCTTTATAATGAGGACGGCTCTAAGGTGCTTGTTTTTAATGGTGAGATATATAATTTTGCTGAAATTCGTGAAAAACTTGTTGCAGCAGGTCATAAATTTACTACTAAGACAGATTCAGAGGTACTGCTTCATGGATATGAGGAATATGGAAAAAAACTCCTTGCTATGCTCAGGGGAATGTTCTCATTCGTTATATGGGATAAGAAAAAAAGAGAGGTTTTTGGTGCAAGAGATTTCTTTGGCATAAAACCTCTTTATTATGCCTTTATGGGTGACACTTTTATGTTCGGTTCTGAAATAAAAAGCTTTCTTGCTCATCCGCATTTCAAAAAGGAACTCAATGAGGCTGCCCTTGAAAATTATCTCACATTCCAGTATTCACCAACAGAGGAAACATTCTTTAAAAATGTATATAAGCTTCCGCCTGCACACTGCTTTACATATAACAGTGAAGGCTTTAAAAAAGAACGCTTCTGGGAAATAAAATTTGAGGAAGATGATTCCAAAAATCTTGATTACTGGGTTAATGCAATATCCGATATATTCCATAATTCAGTTGAAGCTCATAAGATTTCCGATGTTGAAGTAGGAAGCTTTCTTTCAAGCGGTGTCGATTCAAGCTATGTCGCTTCGGTTGCAGATGTTGACAAAACATTTACCGTAGGATTCGGTGAAGATGAAAAATATAATGAAATAGGCTGGGCAAAGGAATTTTCAAAGGCTATCGGCAAGGAGAATTACAGCAAGGTAATATCACCCGATGAATACTGGGGTATGCTCTCAAAAATCCAGTACCACATGGACGAACCTCTTGCCGACCCTGCATCTATTGCATTATTTTTTGTATGTCAGCTTGCATCTGAAAAATTAAAAGTCGTGCTTTCGGGTGAGGGGGCTGATGAGATATTCGGCGGATATAATGTATACAGCGAACCTAACGGCACATTTTATGATAAGCTCCCCATGGGATTAAGACGTGCTGTAGGCGGTGTATGTGAAAAGCTTCCCGACCACAGAGGAGTTAATTTCTTTGTACGCAAGGGCAAAACCATTGAGGAGCGTTTCATCGGAAATGCATATATGTTTTCTCCAAAGGAAAGAAAACAACTCCTTAAAATAAACACATCTGCTCCTGACCCGACTGAAATAACTGCTCCTTTCTATGCAAAGGTAAAGGATAAGGACGATGTGACAAAAATGCAGTATCTTGACCTGCATCTCTGGATGACAGGTGATATTCTCCTTAAAGCAGATAAGATGAGTATGGCTCATTCACTTGAATTAAGAGTACCATTTCTTGATAAGGAAGTTATGGCGGTTGCAGAGAAAATTCCAACAAAATACCGTGTTACAAGAGATGAGGTTACAGATGAAAATACAAATTACATAACAAAATATGCAATGCGTCTTGCTGCCAAGAAAGATACTCCGCCGCAGACTGCAAAGACAGCAGCAAAGAAAAAACTCGGTTTCCCTGTTCCGATAAGAGTATGGCTCAGGGAAGAAAAATATTATACCATTGTAAAAGAACATTTCACAAGCGATATATCAAAGAAATTCTTTGATACCGATTTCCTTGTTAATCTTCTTGATGAACACAGAGATGGCAAAAAGGATAACAGCCGTAAAATATGGACTGTATTTATATTCCTTGTATGGTACAAGGTTTATTTTGAATAAAAATTTTTCTCAGGAGGAATAAAAAATATGAATTCTCATTATCAGCATCTTATTGACCTTAGCGATTATCCGGTATCATGGTGGAATCAGGTTATTGAACTCGGTCACCAGATATGCAAAAATCCACAGAGATATAACGGAGCCTGCAACGGTAAAATTATGGCTACACTTTTCTATGAACCATCAACAAGAACTCAGATGTCATTTCAGACTGCTATGATAAGACTTGGCGGAAGTATAATCGGTTTTGATAATCCCGCAACATCTTCAGTGGCAAAGGGTGAAAATCTTAAAGATACGACAAAGATAGTAAGCAATTATGCAGATATACTTATAATGAGAAATCCTCTTGAGGGTTCTGCAAAGGCGGCGGCTCTTACAGCCGATTGTCCTGTTATAAATGCTGGTGACGGAGGACATCTCCACCCGACTCAGACTCTCACAGACCTCCTTACACTCAAAGAAGAAAAGGGCAGGCTGGATAACCTGAAAATCGGTCTTTGCGGCGACCTTATAAACGGGAGAACGGTTCACTCATTATGCAAGGCTTTATCATGCTATAAAAATAATGAATTTGTGCTTATTTCTACAAATGAATTAAGACTTCCTTCATATATAAAGGATATACTTAATGCAAACAGCTGCAAATTCACTGAAGTATTTTCACTTGATGAGGCTATAAGTGACCTTGATGTGCTTTATATGACAAGAATTCAGCGTGAACGCTTTGCAAGCGAGGAGGAATATATCAGTCAGAAAGATACATATGTACTCGATAAGAAAAAGATGAAAAAGGCATCGCCTGACCTTATCGTGCTTCACCCGCTTCCGAGAGTTGATGAAATATCCGTTGAGATTGATGATGACCCAAGAGCATTGTATTTTAAGCAGGCTAAATATGGTATGTATGTAAGAATGGCACTTATTATCACCATGCTGGAAAATCAGTCACCGTCAAAGCTTCTCTATGGTTCAGTGAGAAAAGATGTATGCTGTAAAAATAAGAAATGCATAACGCAATTTGAAAATTATCTGCCTAAGAGTTTCAGAGGTAAGGGCGATATTCTTGAATGTGAATACTGTGATGAGCGAATTTTGTTATAACATGAGTAAAAATATTAGTGCTATGAAAATTAAAAGACTGCATAATTATTGAAATGCTCCCCTTTTGTTAGACAATGTGGTATAATATAAATATACCAGAATT
>JBJEQS010000123.1:0-3037 GCA_051881875.1 Oscillospiraceae bacterium | reverse complement strand
TGTCAACAATGAGCTTGGCGAAATTCTCGGTGCTGATTTAAAGGCAACGTTAATAACGCAGATTGCAAGATTACCTACAAGCATTAATCTGAAAGACAAGGACAATCAAAAGGTTGTTACTATTGTTGCAAATAATCTTGAAAGTGCGCCCGATAAATTTAAGCCTTACAATTTACTGAAAATTGAAAAAATGATAGAAACTGCAAATTACAACAAGGTTTTTTGGGAACAAGTACAACCACTTCCAGCAAAGGAATTTACATCAGAATCTTGTTACTACTGCATTGAAGCTATGCTATCAGAGGGCGTTAGACAGGGTGAGCGGAATTTTGCTTTAGGACGTATCACGAATTATCTTAGGGATATAAAGGCATATACAGAATACAATGCCTTAAAGACAGTACAGGAATGGAATTTGAGATGTCAGCCTCCAAAGAGTCCCGAAATAGTTGAGCAGGACTTTAAAGCGTATTGGAATAGTAAATATAAGCTGTTAGGCTGTAATGTCCCAGATAAAAAAGACCAGCATATCATTGACAGATTTTGTGATAGAAGCTTATGCAGAACAGTTGAAAAAGCAGATACAAACCTTAAGAGCGAGGGCTTGATGATGGATAATAATCAACTCAAAAACGAGATGATGAGAAAATTAAACGGGTATCATTATATGATTTTGAGTGTACTTGATTTTAACAGTAAAGGATTATCAAGAAAAGAACTTGTGGAAAAAATCACAAATAAAGCAACTCATAAATGCTGTATTTCAAGAAATACGCTGACAAAATATCTTGGAGAATTAATTCATATCGGATATATTGATTTTGATGAATACTCTCAAAGATATATAAAAAATAATATCGCTAATTACGGTGCTGGATATACAAGATATTCCTATTTTGCAACTCTATGCTTAATAAATAAACTTATTAATAAACAGGAATACTTAGTATATTTATGCTTGGTAAGGAATTTACAATTAAATAAAAATGTAACTTATGATTCTATTGCTTCCGATCTTCTTATGGACGAGGGTAATATAAGCAGATACATACAGAGTTTAAATAAAGTAGGTATTGTAGCTGTTGAGAAAAATTATAATACAAATGGAAGAAGATACAATATCTACAAAATAGTATCATAAGCTTACAGTTGAAATTAATTGAATGGATTATATCCTGATAGGACTTACTATGAATTATATTATGAGGAGTAGCCTTGCTCTCCGAGGGTGGTATCCCTACGGGATATAATTCATTTGTAATACAATACTTGTAATTTTTGTGCAAGAGCATTAACTTTCCCCTTGAAAACATTAGGATTTATTTTTGAAAACTCGGTTGTAAATTTTGTGCATAATTGAAAAAAGTTACTGTTTTAGATTAAAACACGGTTGTAATTTTTGAGGTTTTCTCAAAAACTTTGTAAATGCTTTATGAATAGTTATAGTCTATCCCTGAAATATGGGATAGGCTGTAACAGAAACACAAAGGAGTGATACATATAGAAATAATAGAAGTTCTGCAAGAGTACAGAAACGGAAACAAGGATATATTGAATACATTGTATTCTGATAAAGTAAAATATAAAAACAACAGCGGATTTAAGTTTTATGATCGCAGTCAATTTGTTATTCTTGATAACGGCATAAGAAGCATATCAAATAAAACGTACAATATTTTCAAACAGTCGGGCATTAATGAAAAAGCAGGAAAATACACAGAGTCAACCTATTGTGGTAATGAAAATGATTTTGCAAAAGAAACCGTTATGGTTCTGATAAATTTATTTAATGATAAAAGTTTTGTTCCTGCAACTTCAAAGGAAGTGTATGGACAGTTAAAGTATAATCTGAAAAAGTATTTGAATAACAGCCTTAATTCTGTTTGTTCAATCAGCGATGTTTTCACAAATTATGACGATGATGACAACGAGGAATGTTCATACTATGATTTCATAAGCCAGATGTCAGATTTTGATTTCAGCGAAAAGCACGAAGGTTACATAGGCGAAATCAAAGAGCTTATGGATATACTTAAAACTTATGATATAATGGATTTCTGTTCACCTAACGCAACGGCACAAAAGGATATTATCGACCTTATCAAGAAAACATATAAGTACAGATATTATCCTGATAAGGACGATTGCAGACTTCCGAAAGAATTTGAAATGATTTCTGCATATCAGCTAAAATACGGCAAAGAGATTTCACAGCAGCAGTTTTCGGCTGTATTAGATGAACTGTTCAAGATATTATGTGATTGCACAAGTGATTTAAAGGGTATTGATGTAACAAGAACACAGTATTGTAAAGCAAAGCAGAGAGGTGATATTTATTGTAATTCGTAGGATAACATCAAATCAAACAGCCTTATTCTTTTGGCAAATCGGCTTATAGATTATGTTCCTCAGGCAGTTGAGGGCGATACATATTATAATCTGATTTCAAATGATATTATACTTGAAATATGCTATGAGAATAAAGCGTTAATGGCGAATATTCGGAACAAAAAGCAGTTACAGCTTGAAGATTATCAAGACACTTTAAACGCTGTGGGGTATATGCTGTTTGATTATTGCAGGGATAAAGCAACAGTTTATTATAACAAATTTATGCAGGAATATAGTGATTATGAATTTGATAATAACGTTCTTGATGTGATTTTGGGTAAAGAAACACAGCAGAAATTTGATTTATGGAATTTAAAGCACAAGTCGGACGGATTTCACCTGCTTAGTTTTAAATACAAAGATAATAATATCGTTGCTTTTAACGGTTCTTGTGGAGATATAAAAATCGAGCAGGTTTTTTGTGTACAAATCGGTAATGCAAAGCTATTTATATCCGACTGCGATAAAAAGGTATATTGCCGTTCTGCTGACAAAGAATTGTTTTATATCAAGGAAATCAAACATAAATATAAAAGTTTTCGCAGAGCAGCTTAAAATATGGGAAAATCTATTGTATTTTGATATATAAGTAGGAGCAGGAAATTCAAAACGTTTCCGATGCCTGATGTGCGGATGGTGGTGTTTA
>JBJEQS010000122.1:0-13246 GCA_051881875.1 Oscillospiraceae bacterium | reverse complement strand
AAGCCGCCTGATGAAATTCCCAATAAACTACAACGGGCGACCATTGGTCGCCCCTGCAAAAAATAATAAAATTACCTTATTCTTTAATATTAAAATTTTATTTTTCTATTCCACAGCAGAATCATTATCAACTATATTGCTTATCCAGATACCTTTCTGTATGAGAATATATCCAACTATCAGCTTTATTATATCAGCCGACTGTACAACTGTATATATCGCAAATATTGACATATCCGTAAAGCTGCACAGTAAAAATGCTGTCGGAACAGTTATCACCCATGTATATACGCTGTCAAAAAGGAATGTGACAAATGTTTTTCCTCCTGAACGTATTGTAAAGTACAATGCATTGAGAAATCCCTGAATGGGGAAAAACAATGCTGTTATTATAATAAGCCATTTTCCGTAATTCTTTATCTCATCTGTTGTATCATAAAAGTTTGGAAATACTCCTGATAATGATACAAGTATAATCATAAGCACAGCAGATATTGCAGCCGTAAATTTCATAAGCTGGAATGATTCCTTTTTTGCTCTTTCATATTCAGAAGCACCGAGAGTTTGTCCGACAAGTATTCCAACCGCTGAACCGAGTGCAACGAATACCACGTTAAGCAGATTGCATATTGCATTGGAAATATTGAAACCTGCCACTATTTCAAGTCCACGAGTTGAATAAATCTGCGTCATTACTGCAATTCCGCCTGCCCACAGGAATTCATTGAAAAATATCGGCAAGCCCTTTTTAATAATCTTTACAGCCATATCCTTAGGTACTTTAAATGTCTTGTATATGCCCTTGAGAAATTCATGCTTATCAGTACACATATGCGACCATATAAGCACAATGCTCATTTCAACAACTCTTGCAAGCACAGTAGCAATTGCCGCACCTCTTACACCCATTACAGGAAAACCGAATTTTCCATATATGAGGATATAATTGAAAACTATATCAACCACAACCGAGGCAACTCCTGCAATCATAGGCTTTATACTGTTTCCCGTTTCTCGCAGGCTTCCTGCATATACCTGAGTAATGACAAACGGAATTATCCCCAGCAGCATTATATGCATATACTGTGCGGCATAATCTGTTGTAAGCACAGGGTCAACATCTGTACTTTCACCATGCAGATACAATCGTACAAGCTGATTTCCGCCGAATGTGAATATTATCAGACCTAATACAGCACATACTCCGCATATCCACTCTTTTATGCGGAATGTATTTCTGAAGCCTTCAAGATTTTTCTGTCCGTAATACTGAGCCCCATAAATTCCCGGCCCTGATAATCCGCCGAATATCGACAGATTGAATACAAACATGAGCTGTCCCACTATTGAAACAGCTGTCATAGCCTCTGTTCCAAGACTTCCTACCATTACATTATCTATAAGCCCCACCATGTTTGTGATACCGTTCTGTATCATCATCGGCACAGCAAGATATAATGCTCTCCTGTAAATACTTTTGTCTTTCATCTTTAAATATCTCCTTTTTATCTGTCTTTATATCAAAAAATCGGGAAACTCTTATATTAAAAGAGATTTCCCGATTGATAATCTGCCTGTTTTGTATTATAAATTCTTTGCAAGATTTATCATTTCTATTGCAGACAATGCACAGTCATAACCCTTATTGCCTGCTTTAGTACCTGCTCTTTCAATAGCCTGTTCTATATTTTCAGTTGTAACAACTCCGAAAAGCACCGGAATTCCTCTGTTAAGTGATACTGATGCAATACCCTTTGATACTTCATTGCATACATAATCATAATGTGATGTAGCACCCCTTATTACTGCACCAAGGCATATAACAGCGTCATACTTGCCTGATGATGCCATTTTATCCGCTATAAGAGGTATTTCAAACGCTCCGGGAACCCATGCAAGTGTTATATCATCATCATTTACATTGTGACGCTTTAAGCCGTCAACAGCACCGCCTATAAGCTTTGATGTTATAAACTCATTGAATCTTGATGCAACTATTGCAATTTTCGCACCATCTGCGACCATATTTCCTTCAATAACCTTCATTGAAAATCTCTCCTTTATTGTTTCATAATTTGCGTTAGCGAAATTTATTCACTCATTTTGATTTATTGGAATTTTATCAGGCTGCTTTCAGCCGCCCAAACTTTTTTTGGAAAAAGTTTGACAAAAAACTTTTTTGAACGATGATTGGGCGGGGACTCCGTCCCCACACCCCTGTTTCGCTCATTCGAGCGACCAAAGGCTCTGCCTTTGGAAACCGCCAGCTTTTTTGAAAAAAAGTTGGGCAAAAAACTTTTGCTTTCGGATTTTGTTTTGTTGATTCAGTTTATACCTACCCGACCGCTTGGATAAGGATAATACTTAAAAGCGGAGTCGACAACTTGCCGCCTGTTAGTAATTCAGCAAATGTCCCATTTTTTTCTGCTTTGTTTTCAGATAAAATTCATCATATGCAGTAGGCTTTATCTGTATCGGAAGTCTTTCCTCAATCTCAATTCCATATGCTGATATGCCTGTTATTTTTTCTGGATTGTTAGTCAGCAGTCTTAATCTTGTCACTCCCAAATCCTTGAGTATCTGTGCCCCACAGCTGTAATCACGCAAATCAGGTGCAAATCCAAGCTGAATATTCGCTTCAACCGTATCTGCTCCCGCATCTTGTAATTCATAGGCTTTAAGCTTATTGATAAGACCTATCCCTCTGCCCTCCTGTCTGAGATATACAAGCACTCCTCTGCCCTCTTTTGCAATCTGCTTCATTGCACTGTCAAACTGCTGTCCGCAGTCGCATCTGCATGAGCCAAGCACATCGCCTGTAAGACATTCAGAATGTACTCTGCAAAGAACAGGTTCTCCATCAGCTACATCACCCATAGTAAGTGCAATATGATGTTCACCGTTTATCTCATTTACAAAGCCATATATATTGAATTCGCCGTATTTTGTAGGCATTTTTGCAGACGCTTCACGCTTCATGAATTTATCATTTCTCTTGCGGTAATTTTTCAAATCCTCTATTGTTATGAATTTCAGATTATGCTCAGCCGCAAAATCTATGAGTTCCGCCTTTCTCATCATAGTACCGTCATCACGCATAATCTCACAGCATAATCCTATTTCTTTAAGTCCTGCAAGACGCATAAGGTCAACAGTTGCTTCTGTATGTCCGTCACGCTCAAGAACTCCGCCTTTTTTCGCTTCAAGCGGAAACATATGCCCCGGTCTTCTGAAATCTGCCGGTGAGGCATCATCTTCTGTGCATTTTATGGCTGTTACAGAGCGTTCATAAGCCGATATGCCTGTTGTAGTGCTTACATGGTCGATTGATTCGGTAAAGGCTGTACAATGATTATCTGTATTATGCTCAACCATCTGACGCAGTCCAAGCTTTGCAATCATCTTTGAACTCATAGGCATACATATAAGTCCTTTGGCATATGATGCCATGAAGTTTACATTCTGCTGAGTGGCAAATTCTCCTGCACATATAAGGTCGCCCTCATTTTCTCTGTCCTCATTATCCGTAACAACGATAATTTTACCGTTTCTTAAATCTTCGAGAGCCTCCTCGATAGTATTGAACTGAAACATTCAAATATCTCCCCTTTTATATAAAACCTTTTTCACTTAAAAAATCCATGGTTATTCCGCTTTCTGACGGAGTATCATCTTTAAATGAAATCATTCTTTCAACATATTTGCCTATTATATCACATTCAAGATTTATCCTGTCACCGATATTTTTCATAAGCAAAGTGGTTTCATGCTGAGTATGCGGAATTATTGAAACCCTAAAAAATCCATTGCCGACTGCCGCCACTGTAAGACTTATGCCGTCAATAGCAATTGAACCCTTTTCGACTATATATTTAAGTATGTGATTATCGGCTGATATTTTTATCCAGATTGCATTATCCTCTTTTTTGAATTCGGAAATAATACCTGTGCCGTCAATATGCCCCGAAACGATATGACCGCCAAATCTGCCGTCAGCCGCCATTGCACGTTCAAGATTTACGCTGTCACCATGCTTCAAATCGGAAAGTGCAGTTCTGCGGACAGTTTCAGCCATAACATCTGCCGAAAAAAACGAATTTGTCATATCGGTTACTGTAAGACATATGCCATTTACAGCGATACTGTCGCCGATTTTTGTATTTTCAAGCACTTTTTCAGCGGATATTTTCAATCTGTATGATTTAACAGACTTTTTTATTTCAGAAATTTTTCCTATTTCCTCAACAATTCCTGTAAACATGAAAAATTATCCTTTCAGATTATATTTTATTAGTAAATCATCGCCCAGAGGGATTATTTCAGGCTTTTCAAGCATGATACATTCGCTTATTTTCTCAAATCCCACACTTCCGACAGGAGTTTTAGCAGAATTCCCGCCAAAAATCTTTGGTGCTATATATGCATATATCTGAGATACTATCCCGCTTTTAAGTGCATTGAAATTAATTTCCGCACCGCCCTCTATAAGAACGCTGTCAATCTTCATTTTACCGAGTATACTCATAAGCTCTTTCAGATTAACATGACCATTTTCACTGCTTGTCTTTATAAATCTGATATTTTTTTCTGCAAGAATTTTCATTTTGTCAGGATTATCCATTATATGTGCGATATATGTCGGAATTTTATCGGCTGTATTAACAATATTGCAGTCAAGAGGAATTTTTATGCTGCTATCGCATATAATACGTATTGGATTGACAGGATTTTCAATGCGGCAGTCAAGCGTCGGATTATCAGCCAGCACTGTGCCAATTCCCACCATTATCGCAGCAACACGCTTTCTTATATGGTGGACGTGTTCCCTTGATTTTTCCGATGTAATCCATTTTGATTCACCTGTAACGGTTGCAATTTTTCCATCAGCAGTCATAGCATATTTCATTATGACAAATGGTGTTTTATGCGTTATATAATGGAAAAATATCTCATTTAAGCTGTCACATTCATCACGGAGAATATTTTCATGCACCTCTATGCCATGAGAACGGAGCATTTCAATGCCCTTTCCTGCTACAAGCGGATTAGGGTCTGCTGAACCGATAAAAACACGCTTTATTTTATTTTCTATGACAGCCTCTGTACATGGCGGAGTTTTTCCGTAATGACAGCATGGTTCAAGCGTAACATATAAATCCGCATTTTCCGGACATTCTGCACAATTTGCAAATGCATTTCTCTCAGCATGAAGCTGACCATATTTTTCATGGTATCCCTCACCGATTATTTTACCGTTTTTAACTATCACTGCACCAACCAATGGATTAGGATTGACAAAGCCTGTTCCTTTCTTAGCAAGTTCAATGGCATACTTCATATACTTTTCATGAACATTCACTGTAAATCACGCTCCTTTTATGGCAAAAAAAACCGCCCAAAGACAATCAGGGCGGAAAAAGGAAGGCTTTATAAATACTTATTTCAAAAACATCTTCTTTCATCCAGACTTTACTGTCGGCTTTGGAATTTCACCAAATCGGCCTGATATAAGCAATCGGCTCGTGGGCTTTAACCACCGGTCAGGAGTTTCACCTGCCCTGAAGATATTAAGTTATTTACCTCATTAATAATATCATATATATGATGATTTGTCAATAAGTATTAAAAAAAAATATAAAAAAGCAGTTCTGCCAATTAATGACAGAACCGCCGTTAATTATTTAGTTAATTCGCTTTAAAGAAGCTTTGAAATTACTTTCTAGCCTTCTTTGTAGCTACTGCAGCAGCACCAGCGAGTGCGAGAACTGCGAGCATACCAGCAGCTGAAGATGTATCACCTGTTGTTGGTGAGCTTTCTGTCTTGCTTGTATTGTTGTTCTTGCTGTTGTTGTTCTTGCTGTTGTTGTCGTTCTTGCTGTTGTTGTTATTATTGTTGCTGCTTGATTCTGAAGCTTCAACTTCTGTATCTGTAGTAGTTGTTGTAGCTTTTGTAGTTGTTGTAGCTTCTGTTGTTGTTGTAGCTTCTGTAGTTGTTGTTGTAGCTTTTGTAGTTGTTGTAGCTTCTGTAGTTGTTGTTGTAGCTTCTGTAGTTGTTGTTGTAGCTTCTGTAGTTGTTGTTGTTTCTTCTGTAGTTGTTGTTTCACCAGCTATCATAATGTAACCGTCGCTGAATGAAGGTGTAAGTTCAACCTTATCACCCTTTGTTATTTCCTGAATTACAGGGTTAATGTTTGTAGCAGAAATATCATACTTGCTGCCAGGAGCCATATCAGGGTCATTGATTTTGAATGTGAGCTTAACAACCTGACCAACAACGCCGTCAATTCCGTCGCCTGTTGTGCAAGCGAGTGCGAACTGACCATTGTCCTTATTGCCGGCACTGGCATTAACAGCACCAAGGTCTGCTGCTTCTGTAACGCCTGCACCCTGAGCAATTCTTACGAGTTCAAGCTTGTCATCCCATGTAAACTGGAAAGCTGTTGCATTAACAACTGTATCATTTGTAAGGTCAAAAGAAACTGTGATGTTTCCAGCAGCTTCTTCCATTGTTACAGTCTTTTCTTCAACCTTGAAATTAGCACTTGTGTCATAAGCACTTACAGATACCATGCAAGCAGCACCTACAACAGCTGTAGCCATAACAGCGGCAAGGATTTTCTTAATAGATTTCATTGTTTTATACCTTCCTTTTAAAAAATTAGCAACCCAAGTAAATTCACGTGATATTCACTTGAATTACCTGATATAATTTATTGAATTCGTACTTGAATTTAAATAACTCTTTCTGAATTCTCTTAGATTATATCACATTGATTCTGAATTGTCAATATCTATTTTTTTTCCTTTTAGCTCTCAAACGTAAAACATAAACATTCTAAAATGTGTTTTTTTGTTCAAAACGCTTATTAATTACAATTATATACAGTATTTAATACAAAACTGTTTTATTATAATAATATTTTTTATTATTTCATAACAAAATTTTCTATATCTTGCATTTTTATTTTCAAAATATTTTTCAGATTTCTAAATTCATATTATTTTAACAATTATATAGTATAAAAGTTGTATAATGTATATTGTAAACAAAAGATTTGGAGGGATTACTATTAATAATAAAATTCATTCTTTCAGAGCGATTGCAGCATTATCGTTCGCAGTAGTTTCCGCTGTATATTTTGCCGGAACAAATAACATATCTGATGTATATGCCGAAAAGGATACTGCCGCTGAAAGCGATATTTCCGAAACAGAAACATCTTCTGTTTCAACAGCACTGGAAACAACATCGCCTGATATAACAACCATTACTGATACTGCAAAAACAACTGTTTCTGATACCGCAGCAGCTGTGACTACAACTATTCCGGCTGTCACGACTATTTCCGATACCGCAGTTACAACCACTCCGGAAAGTACATCTGAAGAAACCACAACTTCTGTAAGCGTTCATATTCCCGGAACAAATACACCTGACAGCATTCCGCTCATGGGAGATATAGACAATAACGGAAGCGTCAACGCATCAGATGCATTATCTGTACTTAATGTAGTGATAGATAATTCAAATATTCCTACTGATAACTATTGTTACGGTGATGCAAATCTGGATTATACTATTTCCTCTGCTGATGCACTCCTGATACTGCAAAATATCATAGGCATTGTTGAAAAACTGGACAAAACAGAAATAAATGACGCTGAATTCAAGGTTACAGAAGATAATCTTGTGTATGGATACGATAAGGACGGCAATGCTCTTTCAGGCATAAAAACCATAAACGGTGTGAAATACGGCTTTGCTGAAGATGGTCTTCTCCTTAAAGGTGAAGCTGAAATTGACGGTGAAAAATATGTGTTCACTGACGATGGAATCCTTATAACAGGCTGGCAGTATTCTTCAAAGGGCAATAAGTCATTCTATAAAAACGGACAGGCTCTTAAAGGGTGGAATACACTATATAATAATACATACTACTTCAACAAAAACGGATATGCTGTTTCAGGATTTAAAACCATTGATGATACGGAATATGGTTTTGCTGATGACTGCACTCTTGCCAGCGGCGTTACATATATAAAAGATGTTCCGTATCTTTTTGACAGCAATGGTATACTCACAAACGGCTGGGGTATGCTCAACGGAAAACGCTGCTACTTCTTTGAAGATAACACAATGGCTGTAGGCTGGCAGAATATTGACGGTGAAGAATACTTTTTTGAAGATGATGGTACTATCACCACCGGCTGGATTAATGATGACGGCAAAACATACTACAGAAACAAAAACGGATACTGTGTAACAGACTGGCAGACTATCAGCGGAAAAACTTATTTCTTTGACAATGATACCGCCGCTATGGCAAAGGGCGAATATGAAATTGACGGAAAAACTTATCTTTTTGATGATAACGGTGTATTTAATACCGGCTGGGTTTCATCATTGTACTATGATGAATACGGCTATGCTGTAAATGGTTTTCTTACAATTGATGATAAAAAATACTATTTCATAGATGGTGCTTATCAGACAGGAACTGTTACAGTTGATGACGTTGAATACACATTCAATGATGACGGTACTGCAAAGAACGGCTGGGACGAGCTTGACGGATACAGAATATATTTTGATAACGGCATACTTGCCACATCTCAATATACAATTGACGGAAATACATATCTGTTTGATTCCGAAGGAAAGCTTCATACCGGCTTCTATGAATATGAAGGAAAGACATATTACAGAAATGAATTCGGATACCTTATGACAGGCTGGCAGACTATCAATGATGAAAAATACTGCTTCAACAGTGATGGTTCAGCAATGAACGGTTTCCAGACATTAGACGGAAATATGTATCATTTCACAAACGGAAAAATGTCTGTAAATACATCTGTCGGTCTTTATACAATAGATGAAAACGGTATATGTAAAAAAGTCACTGTAATTACCGCAGAACTCGCAAAATACAAGGCTGATGAAATTATTGCCGCAAAGGGTACTGATGCCACCAAATTATATTCACACGTTGCTTCATCAATTAAATACAAATTTGTGAATGTACAGCAGGTTTATGATAATCCCGATTATGCAAACTGGGCTGATATGGCGGCTTATGCCATGAACAGAGGCACAGGTGCTTGTTATCACTATGCCGCATATCTCGACTGCCTGTATAAGCGTGCAGGCTATCAGTCAAGAATAGTTGTCGGAACAGGTCATTATACAAGTCTGCACTGCTGGAATCAGATTTATGTGAATGGTTCATGGGTAAACTATGATGCCTGCAACAAATACTATGGCGTTACAGACGCTTATCTCAAATCAAAATCATACACATTCAACCGCTATGTAACAGCATCATATTAATATGAAGAAAAAAATATATACATTATATATAGTATCATTTATGATACTCTGCATAACTCCTGTCATATGTATGCCGTTTTTCAGAAACAGCTCATCAAAGGAAAACAGACGGCTTTCAGAATTTCCGTCATTTATTTCCGAAAACGGCGGAATAAATCTTGAATTCCCATCACAGTTTGAAAAATATCTCTCAGAGCATTTTGCATTCAGAGAACAGCTTGTAACAGCTGACAGTATTATCAAAGCCGATATATTCGGTACTTCATCAAATGAAAAGGTTATAGTCGGCAAAAATAACTGGCTCTATTTCGCAAGTACTGCCGATGATTATACAGCCTGCAATACCATTTCCGAAAGATGTGCTTACAATACCGCAAAAACTCTCTCTCTTATACAGGAGTATGCCGAAAAAAAAGGCAGTAATTTTCTGTTTATGACTGCTCCGAATAAAAATACCATATATCCCGAATATATGCCGTCAGGCTATATCAAATCGGAAAACAAAAATAATCTTGCACTTATTTCCGAAAAACTTGATGAATACAATGTCAGCTATATTGACCTTGTTAAACTTTTCAGGGAACAGGATAAAATATTGTATCATACAAGGGATTCACACTGGACAAATGAAGGTGCATTGCTTGTATACAATGCGGTAATGGACAGGTTTGACATTGAGCATTATGATTACAGCGATACTCCGAAGCATACGGATATGGTATGGAACGGCGACCTTGATACAATGATATTCCCCTCCCTTAACCATATGAGCGAACAGGTTATATATGACCATAACTTTGCATTTGAATATACATATAATTTCCGTTCGGAGGACGATACTCTGATAACCACAAAAAATGATAGCAAATCAGTAAATGTGCTTATGTACCGTGACTCGTTCGGACGTTCACTTTATCCATTTATTGCAGAAAATTCCGCAAATGCGATGTTTTCAAGAGAAATTCCATACAGACTTGATTTGCTTGATGAAATTGATGCTGATTTGACAATCCTTGAAATAGTTGAAAGAAATCTGCCCGACATAACGGAAAAAATTCCGCTTATGCCTGCACCGTCAAGGAATATCGACATATCAGCCTCAATTGAAGAAAGCGATAAAAACTCATGCTTTATTTCCGAAAACAATAATCTTATAAAGATATACGGAAAGCTTGATGAAAAATATTTCAACGATAATTCCGAAATATACATCACTCTTGAAAACAACAGCAATATATTATGCTTTGAAGCATTTCCCATATGCGACAGTTCACTTCTCACAGAGGAAGAACTCTGCGATTATGGATATTCCCTCTATATAAACCCGTCAGATATTGAAAGCGGTGAGTATGAGATAAATGCCTATATTAAAAATAATTCGGGCTTTATCTGCACAAATTCGCTTGAAAATATAAAAATCAATGAACAATAGGAAAGGTGTTTTTAAAATGAAAAAACGTATTATTTCTGCTTTTATACTCTCAGTTATGGCATTAAGCATGACTGCCTGCGGCGATAAAACAAATGATGAAAGCACAGCCGAAAATGTTTCCGAAACAACTGTTTCTGCTGATGAATCAGCGGAAACATCTGAAACAAAGGCTGAAAAACAGATTTCCGCAACGGAAATTTCCGAATCAGAAACCTCATCAGCCGATACTGAAAAGAAAGAATCTGAAACCTCTGCCGCTGAATCAGAAAAAGAAACTGAAAAAGCTGATGACTCACAGGAAGAAGATGCTCCGAATAATAACAATAATGATGACAACAACAATGATAACAACAACAATAATAATGACAATGCCGGAGGAAATTCCGATAATAACAGCAGTCAGAATAATGATAATTCCCAGCAGGAAACAATCAGCAATGATGAACAGCCGTCATCTTCCGCTGAATTCACCGAAAATGACCTCATTTTCAGATATAACGGCAATGAAATATATCTTGACGAAAATATAAATGATGTAAAATCCAAGCTCGGCGAACCCAATGATACTATTGTCGCACCAAGCTGCTACTATGACGGCGATGACAAGACATTTGTATATAATGGATTTTCAATCAATACATATCCTGACGGCGAAAACGACTATGTTGTTTCAATCACAATAACAGAAGCAGGAATATCAACCGAAAAAGGTGCAGAGGTCGGTATGTCAATCAATGACGTTCTTGCAATATATGGTAACAGCTATTCACAGAGCGGAAGCAACTATCAGTATCAGATTGATGACAAGTACATATATTTCTATGTTGAAGGTGATACTGTTAAGGAAATCGGCTTTGTATATGCCAACTAATTCCATTTGACATAAACAAGGAGCATTAAATGGTATTCAGTTCAACAGTATTTCTCTTTATATTTCTGCCGCTGACTTACATACTTTATCTTGTAATGCCGTCAGTAAAGGCAAAAAACATACTCCTTATTATTGCAAGTCTGATTTTTTATGCTTTCGGAGAGCCTGTCGCAGTATTTCTGATGATATTTTCAATTACAGTAAATTATTTCCTCGGACTTTGCATTGCAAATGATAATAAAAATTCCGGCAAGCCTGCAATGATTACCGCTGTGGTATTCAATCTGCTTATACTGTGCATATTCAAATATTCAGGCTTTTTCATAAGTACAATCAATTCTGTGCTTCATATAAGCATACCCGTCCCGAATATACGCTTACCTATCGGCATATCGTTCTTTACATTCCAGATTCTTTCCTATGTAATAGATGTATACAAGGACAAATCACTCGTACAGCGTAAATTCAGCAGTCTTATGCTTTATATCTCGCTTTTTCCACAGCTTATAGCCGGTCCTGTTGTAAAGTATTATGACATATCAAAGCAGATTGATGAGCGAACCATATCAGCTGAAAGGACATCACAGGGAATAAGGCGTTTCATATATGGTCTTGCAAAAAAAATACTTATTGCCAACACTGTCGGAAATACGGCTGACGCTATGTTTGCATTATCGGGAGATGATATGAGCATACTCTCCTGCTGGATTGGCGGCATTGCATATGTATTGCAGATTTACTTTGATTTCAGCGGATACAGCGATATGGCAATAGGTCTTGGAAATATGCTCGGTTTCTCATTCAAAGAAAATTTCAATAATCCATATACAGCCGACAGTATGCAGGATTTCTGGAGAAGATGGCATATATCCATATCATCATGGTTCAAGGAATATCTTTACATACCTCTCGGCGGAAACCGTAAGGGCAAGGCAAGAACTGCCATAAACAAGATTATAGTTTTCTTTTTCACAGGCTTATGGCATGGTGCAAATATGACATTTGTCGTATGGGGACTTATACATGGATTTTTCCTTATGCTTGAAAGCTATAAAATAATACCGCTTGATAAAATCAGATTCAAACCGATAAAGCATATTTATACAATGCTTGTTGTAACAGTTACATTTGTAATATTCCGGTCAGAAAATCTGTCATACGCATGGACATTCATAGGTAAAATGTTCACAGGCTTCAATATATCGCCTGAATCGCTTAATATATCCATGCAGCAGCTTACTCCGTTATTTATAGCCGCTGTCATTATCGGTATAATATTCAGTATGCCGATAGCTGAAACGGCAAGGAAAAAGCTTTCCGAAAAGCAATATAACCGCATAACTTATCCATGCAGTACAGTATTGCTTTTATTATGCATAATCTCATTATCATCAGCAACATTCAATCCGTTTATATACTTACAATTCTGATGACTCAAATATACAATAAAAAGGAAGTATCGCTAATAATAAGATACTTCCTTTTCTGTATGTTAACGCAAGTTCGATGGATTTTTTTGCAGGGGCGACCATTGGTCGCCCGTTATATTTTACTGAAAATTTCATCAGGCGGCTGAAAGCCGCCCAACCTTTTTTTATAAAAAGGTTGCCAA
>JBJEQS010000121.1:0-3060 GCA_051881875.1 Oscillospiraceae bacterium | reverse complement strand
TTATATTCCGAAATATCGCTTATAATATTCTGCCCTGAAAGATTATCAATCTCAATATTCTTTCCTGTATATTTCCTTAAAAGGTTAGGAATTTTAACTCTTGCTATATCATCGTCCATTGCATGATGAGCACAGCTTTCAATTACTGCAACCTTATCTCCGTCTTTTAGTTTATCAATCATTTCCGCACCCTTTATAAGCATTCCGATATCCGCCTTTGTCTTTGCCATAAGCATTGAAAATGATGTCAGAGGAATATCTTTGGGAATTATCTGATTTACCTCTTTAAATATCTGCGAATCTGTAACTATCAGTGCAGGCTTACATTTAAGGCTTTCAAGAGCCTGCTTCAGATATGGTGCTGTAACTGTCATAACTATACATTTATTATCAAGCAAATCCCTTGTAACCTGAACTTCAGGAAGTATCAGCCTGCCCTTTGGTGCTTGTATATCCTGCGGTGCGGCAAGTATAACTATATCTCCTGCACTGACAAGATTTCCCGTTATAACAGGGTCTTCAATCTTATCCTTTAGCATATCAATCAATGCAAGTTTTATCTTGTTTGCACTGTCCTTATCAGCATTAAGATTGGTTCTTATAATATTCTCATCTTCCGACAGGCTTATTTCATTATCTGAAAATTCATTTACAACTATAAGCAGAGGGATTTTCTTTTCCTTTATTCTGCCTATGAATTCATGCTGTGACTTCATATCCTTTTCATCTGATGATATTACAAATATTGCCGCATCACATGATTTAAGCTGTTCAAATGATTTCTGAACACGCAGTTCACCAAGCTCTGTTTTATCATCAAGACCAGCCGTATCAATGAATACAACAGGGCCTAACGGCAAAAGCTCCATAGGTTTGAAAACGGGGTCTGTTGTAGTTCCTGCTATGGGTGATGTCAATGCTATATTCTGTCCTGTAACAGCATTTATAAGCGTTGATTTTCCTGCATTTGCAGAACCGAAAACACCTATATGAATACGCAGTGCCTTAGGAGTCTGATTTATTTCCGAAACCATCTTGCATTACCTCACTGAAATTTAAAATCTGAAATCTCTCTGTCCTGCCTTGATAAGTTCAAGATATTCATCAAATTTTGTCTTTATCTTATCATTGCTGATGTTTTCCCTTTCCTTTTCGATAACATCAAATGTAAGCTTTTTAAATTCATCATCGCCGTAATCAAGAGCATACTCTGTAAGCGTAAGCATTGCATTAGGCAGACAGCAGTTTGAAATATTTCCTGTCTTTGCAAGCTGCATAAATCTGTCACCTGTTCTGCCCTCTCTGTAACAAGCTGTACAGAAGCTTGGAATATATCCGTTCTTGAGGAGAGTTTTTGTAACTTCGGCTTCACTTCTTTCATCGGATACCTTGAACTGAGCTGTACTCTGGTCATCATTATGGCTGTCGCATGAACCGCTTTTAAGACGCTGTGCATATCCGCCTACGCCTGTACATGAGCCGCCGCTTGTCTGTGATATACCAAGAGATATAACCTCATCTCTGAAATTAGGTTCTTCTCTTGTGGAAATAATCATTCCGGTATATGGTACAGCAAGTCTTAAAACAGCGATTATAGTCTTGAACTGCTCATCAGTAACTATATGCGGGAACATTTCAAGGTCAACGTCTTCTGCCCATCTTACACGAGGAATAGAAATTGTATGAGGACCTATTCCGAATTTCTGTTCAAGATGGCGAACTTCAAGCATTGTTCCGATTACTTCATATTTATATTCATAAAGACCATAAAGAACTCCGATGCCTACATCATCAATACCGCCCTGCATGGCTCTGTCATGTGCAGTTGTATGATATTCATAATCGCTTTTAGGTCCTGACGGGTGAAGCTTTTCATATGTTTCCTTATGATAAGTTTCCTGAAAAAGAATGTATGTACCAATTCCTGCTTCCTTTAACATTCTGTATTCCTCAACAGTTGTAGCGGCAATATTAACATTAATTCTTCTGATTTCGCCATTGCCGTTTTTTGTTGCATATGCAGTTTTCATACATTCAAGAATGTAGTTGATATCACAGTTTACAGGGTCTTCACCTGCCTCCATGGCAATTCTCTTGTGACCCATTGCTTCAATTGCACGACATTCCTCTGCAACTTCCTCCTGAGTCAGCTTTTTACGCTTGATGCATGAACCTGTATGATAGCCGCAGTATTTACAGCCGTTTATACAATAATTTGAAACATAGAGAGGTGCAAACATAACTATACGCTTGCCATAAATATCCTCTTTAATTTTTCTTGCAAGAGCAAAAATTTTCTGTCTTAATTCAGTATTTTCGGTATTTTCGCAGGCATGGAGCAACACTGATACTTCCTTATAGTCAAGTCCCTTGAGAGTTGCTGCCTTTGCAAGAATTTCGTCAACAAGCTGAGTATTATTTCTGTTTTCATTACCATATTCAAGGGTTTTTCTGATTTCCTCATCGCAGATAAATTCAACAGCCTTATCCGATTTACTATTAAACATAATTTTTCCTTCTTTCAGATATTTAATTTATTAATTAACTGCTTTTGAAACAGCGGCTTTTACATGAACTCCATTAATTTTTCCGAGTTTTCCTGTCAATGCACTTATTGTATCTGACGGAGCGTCAACTATTACAGATATAACGGAAACCTTGCGTTCCTTATATGGAATTCCCATACGCCCTATAATGATATTTCCATATTCATGCAAAATATCATTAACTTGTTCAGATACGTTTATATCTTCAATCACAATGCCAATTACAGCAATTCTCTTATCCATAAACATCTCCTTATAAACAAAAATCCGACTGCATTTATGCAATCGGACAAACATTTACAGACACAACAAAAAATGTCATACCAATTATACCGAATAAACCCGAATAATCCGAATGCACATAATAAAAATCAATCAACCACAGAATAAAATCCTGAAGCTCATCGATTATATTATATAACAATTTTATGTCAATGTCAATATTAATTTTCAACCAAAATATTGTTCCCCCAATTAACTATTGAATTTTTCAAGCTGCATAAGCAGTAAAAGG
>JBJEQS010000120.1:0-13259 GCA_051881875.1 Oscillospiraceae bacterium | reverse complement strand
AAAGACTGGCGAATATAGTTCGCCATTACAAAATAAATCTATCGAACTCACGTTTCATAAGTAATTTCTTTTTATATTCATTAATATATCTCAATGTAAAATTAATGCAAAAAACTTGACATAACCTCATTATTGGAATATAATAAGATATGTATATGACTGTATGTTGTGTTTCGTTTTTTTAATAACAGACTTTACGGCATGAAAAAATGTTGCTTTTTTTATGCCTTAAATTACATAAACTTTTATAGCGTTTGATTTGTCTTTGCTTTCAATTGATTTTTATTTCACAATCAATGCATTAAAATTCAGTTACAGACAGGTTTTTTATTCGCTGAAATAATTTTAGAAAAGAGGTTTCAAATGAACAATCAGGATTACAGAAAAATTAACAGTTTCGGAGAAAAAATTGCTCCGAAAAAAACATCATCGTATAACAGCAGTACAGCAAGAACTTCTCACAGCAGTTCAAATGCTGATTCGCAGCGTACTCCTGCTTATACAAGAACACAGAGAAAGGAAAACAGGCGTACTCCTCTGCGTATCATACCACTGGGCGGTCTTAATGAAATCGGAAAGAATATGACTGTTTTTGAATGTTCCAATGATATGTTTATCGTTGACTGCGGTCTTGCATTTCCTGATTCCGAAATGCTCGGTGTTGACATAGTTATCCCTGATTTCACATATATAGAAAAAAACAGGGATAAGATAAGAGGCATCGTTCTCACTCATGGTCATGAAGACCATATCGGCGGTCTTGTATATCTTCTTCAGAAAGTCAATGTTCCGGTATACGGTACAAAGCTTACACTGGCTCTCGTTGAAAATAAATTAAAGGAACATGGTCTTGCATCAAAGGTTCAGCTCAATATAGTCGCTCCTAAAAAAACTGTAAAAATGGGATGCATGGCTGTTGAATTTATCAAAGTAAACCATTCAATACCTGACGCTGTCGGCATGGCTATTCATACTCCGGCAGGAGTTGTAATCCATACAGGCGACTTCAAGGTTGACTATACCCCTATTGATGATGAAAGAATTGACCTTGCAAGATTCGGTGAACTTGGTACAAAAGGTGTACTCGCTCTTATGGCTGATTCAACAAATGCTGAACGTCCCGGTCATACACAGACCGAAAGAAAAGTCGGCGGCTCTTTCGACTCATTATTTGCAAAGGCTGAAGGAAAACGCATCATAATTGCAACATTTTCATCAAATATTCATCGTGTTCAGCAGATTATCAACTGTGCTGAAAAATACGGCAGAAAAATTGCTCTTTTCGGCAGAAGCATGGTGAATGTCATGAATACTGCCATTGAGCTTGGATATCTTACTGTTCCAAAGGGCATAATCATCGACATTGATATGATGAGCCACTATGAAAGTGAAAAAATCGTTCTCATAACTACAGGCAGTCAGGGTGAACCTATGTCCGCCCTCACAAGAATGGCTATGAACGACCATAATAAAGTAAATATAACTCCGCATGATTTCATAATAATCTCCGCCACTCCTATACCGGGCAATGAAAAATATGTAACAAGAGTTGTCAACGAACTTATGAAAGCAGGTGCGGAAGTTATATATGAAGCTATGTATGAGGTTCATGTTTCAGGTCATGCCTGTCAGGAAGAACTGAAACTAATTCTTGCACTTACAAAGCCGAAATTCTTCATACCCGTTCATGGTGAATACAAACATCTCAAAAAACACGCTCAGATTGCTGAGGAAATGGGCATACCAAACGGCAACATAATTATAGGTTCAATCGGAAACGTGATAGAAACAGACGGCATTGAAATGAATGTAGTTTCACAGGTTCCTTCCGGACGCATACTTGTTGACGGTCTTGGCGTCGGTGATGTCGGTTCAATAGTTTTGCGTGACAGAAAGCATCTTGCTCAGGACGGTCTTATAATAATAGTCGTAGCTATAGATAAAGCTTCTGATACCGTTGTTTCAGGGCCTGATATAATTTCAAGAGGTTTCGTTTATGTAAGAGAATCCGAAGAACTTATTGACGAAGCCAAGCAGATTATAACAAACACTCTTGATGAATGTTCTGTATATGAACTGCGTGAGTGGAATTCCCTCAAGGCTAAACTCAGGGATTCAATATCAGATTATATTTATACAAAAACAAAACGCAATCCTATGATTCTCCCTATAATCATGGAAACATGATTGAAATGCAGAAATTTATAAGTCAGGAGGTGTCTGATTGAAAGCAAAAAAATTTATACTTCTGAAAATAACTGTATTTCTTATGATACTGCTTGAAATATTTTCAACCATTGCTCTTGTGCAATCCGGAAACAGTTCATATGCATTGTTTTTTATAGCAATTGTAATAGTAAGTGTTCTGTTTATAATACAGTTAATATCCGCAAATGAAAATATTCATAAATTTATATCAGAAGTCAATTCAGACATTAAAGCGACTGAAAAGGAAGGGCTTTACTGTTTCCCTGTCGCTTCCCTGATAACCGATGAATCCAACAAAATAATCTGGTGCAACAAATGCTTCAACGAAAATATAATGGATGAAAGTGAGCTTTTCGGAAATAATATTGACGATATATTTGATATTGATTTCACTCAATTTTCAAAGAAATCATCTGTTTCAATTAAATACAATAATCATATATACAATGTTACAAGGGAAACTGCCTGCAAACCACTCTCACTGTTCTGCTTTCAGGATGTCACTGAATATCATAATCTTCAGGAAACATTCAGAAATACAAGACAGTCTGTTGTAATAATAACCGTTGACAACTATGAGGATTTGCTCCAGAATTCAAAAGAAAGCGACAAAGCTCATATCCTTGGTGACATTGAAAAGCTTTTTGAGGAATTTATATCCGAAACAAACGGATTCATCAAAAAAATAAGCAATAATACTTTTATCGCTGTGATTGAACAGCAATTCCTTTCAAAGATTATCGAGGAACGTTTTAAAATCCTTGATAATGCAAGAAAAATAAAAATAGATGAACGCCTCAATCTTACTCTTTCCATAGGTGTAGGATACGACTGCGACTCTCTCGCTGAAAGTGAGATATTCGCTAAACAGGCTCTTGATATGGCTCTCGGACGAGGCGGTGACCAGGCGGCTGTCAAATCCGAAGCAGGATTCCAGTTTTATGGCGGCGTTTCAAAGGGCATTGAAAAACAATCCCGTACCAAAACAAGAGTTATCGCCAATGCATTGCAGGAACTAATACATAATTCATCTGAAGTGCTTATTATGGGACACCGTTTCGGCGACCTTGATTCAATCGGTGCAGCAGCCGGTCTTGTTGACGCTATAACAGATATGGATAAAATGGCAAAAATCGTTGTTGACCCTGTAAAAAATCTTGCTGCCCCTATAATAAACCGCATTAAAGAATTCGGTGACGGCGACATATTCATTGATGAGCAGACTGCTCTCGGAATAATCAGGGATACAACTTTGCTTATAGTTGTAGATACTCATAACAAAAGCCTTATTGAAAGTCCTGCACTTTATCAGAAAGCAAAACAGGTTGTCGTAATTGACCATCATAGAAAAAACATAAATTTCATTGACAACGCTGTTATATTTCATAATGAACCGTATGCTTCATCAACCTGCGAAATAATTACAGAGATAATCCAGTATTTCCAGAATATAGGCAAGCTTCAGCCGCATTATGCTGATGCTCTTTTCTCCGGCATAACTCTCGATACAAAAAATTTTGTTATGAAAACAGGTGTAAGAACATTTGAAGCTGCTGCATTTCTCAGAAAATGCGGTGCTGATACCGTAGCTGTAAAATCAATGTTTTCAAGCTCCATGGAGGCATATCAGCAAAAGGCTGCTCTTGTTTCAGCAGCAGAAATATATAAACGCTGTGCAATATCAGTTTCCGAAAATGAAACTGCAAATATGCGTATAACAGCCCCTCAGGCTTCTGATGAACTTTTGAATATAACAGGAGTTGATGCCTCCTTTGTTATATATAAATCCAGTAATGATATGTGCATATCCGCCCGTTCACTCGGTGTTGTAAATGTACAGATAATTATGGAAAAACTTGGCGGCGGCGGTCATCAGACAATGGCTGCCACTCAGCTTTCAGGAAAATCTGCTGATGAAGCAAAGCAGATGCTTACTGCGGCAATTGATGAATACATAGCTGACAGTATTACACAGCAGATTTAAAACAAAAAGAAAGGATAGTTGAATTATGAAAGTTATTTTTACTGAAGATGTCAAGGGTACTGCCAAAAAAGGCGAAATAAAGGAAGTTTCCGATGGATATGCAAGAAATTTCCTTATCGCAAAGGGAAAAGCTATTGAGGCTACCGCAAAAAATTTAAGTGAACTTTCCGGCAAAAAATCGTCAGAACAGTATAAAATTGAAACTGATAAAAAGAATGCTTCCGCAATTGCTGAAGAAATAAACGGCAAAAAAGTAATCATCAAGGCTAAAGCCGGCAACGGCGGCAAGCTTTTCGGTTCAGTTACTGCCGGCAATATCGCTGATGCTGCTGCTGAACAGCTCGGTCACAAAATTGATAAGAAAAAGATTTCCCTTAAATCCGATATCAAAAATTTTGGTACTTATGAAGTAACTGTAAAGCTTTATACAGGTATTTCCGCCAAAATAACTGCGGAAGTTGTTGAAGGTTAATGGATAACAATAACTTATTTCAGCCTGCTGTCATTCCAAACAGCATTGAAGCAGAACAGTCTGTGCTTGGAGCAGTATTGATAAAATCATCTGTTCTTTCCATTGTACTCGACAAAATAAAATCCGATTACTTCTATAATCAGCAGCATAAAGCAATATTTGAGGTAATGATTTCTCTTTTCACATCAGGCAGAAAGGCTGATGTAATAACTGTCGCCCATGCAACAGTTCAGGAAAAGATATTTGAAAACAGTCAGGAGGCAAATGAGTATTTAGCCGCACTGATGAACAAAGTACCCTCAATATCCAACGTTGAAAGCTACTGCGATATACTTGCAGAAAAATATTATGCAAGAAGCCTGCTCGATGTTGCAAATACCATAATATCTGATATTACAAACGGCAGTTATAATTCGCAGAATTTGCTTGACAGTGCTGAACAGAGCATTTTCGATATAAGACAGGGCAAAGATGTAAAAGGTCTTACACATATAAAAAATGTAATCTATGAATCGTATGAACATCTCGCAAAGATAACAGGTCCTGACAAGGACAAATATCTCGGTGCAAGAACCGGATTTCACTATCTTGATGCAATTACGACAGGTCTTAATAAATCCGACCTTATACTTATAGGTGCAAGACCTGCTATGGGTAAAACCGCCTTTGCACTCAATATTGCTACAAATGTAGCTAAAAAATCCGGTAAGGACGTTGCAGTGTTTTCCCTTGAAATGTCAAAGGAACAGCTTGCAACCCGTATGCTGTCAACAGAAGCTCTTGTTGACAGTAATAAACTGAGAAGCGGTTTTCTTAATTCTGATGACTGGATAAGACTTGCCTCATCAGCTGAAAGATTATGCCGCATATCCATGTATATAGATGATACTGCCGGTATAACCGTTCCGCAGCTTAAATCCAAATTAAGACGAATGAAAAATCTCGGACTTGTTGTAATCGACTATTTGCAGCTTATGTCATCTGCCATAAAATCAGATAACCGAGTTGTAATCATTTCTGAAATTACAAGACAGCTCAAAATTATGGCTAAGGAGCTTGATGTGCCTGTAATCCTGCTTTCACAGCTCTCAAGAGAAAGTGACAAGCGTACCGATAAGCGTCCTATGCTTTCGGACTTGCGTGAATCAGGTTCAATCGAACAGGACGCTGATATAGTTCTTTTCCTCTATCGTGATGCTTATTATAACAAGGATTCCGAGGAAATAAATATAAGCGAATGTATAGTTGCCAAGAACAGACATGGCGAAACAGGTACTGTAAAACTCGGCTGGGACGGTCAGTATACACGCTTCTCAAATCTTGAAACTCAGGGACAGTGATGCATTTTGATAAATAAAGTCAAAGCTGCCATTAAAAAATATAATATGCTTCAATACGGCTGCAATCTGACTGTTGCTCTTTCCGGCGGTGCTGATAGTGTCGCTCTGCTTTATGCTATGATTGAGCTTAAAGATGAATATAATCTCAGCATCTCTGCTGTCCATATCAATCATCAGCTCAGAGGTGTGGAGAGCGACAGAGATGAAAATTTCTGCCGCTGTCTGTGCGAAAAGCTCGATATACCATTTTTCTGCAAACGTATTGATGTAAAATCCTATATGCAGAAATCGGGAAAATCATGCGAGGAAAGTGCAAGAATTCTCAGATATAAGGCATTTGATGAATATTCAGAAGGACTTATCGCTACGGCACATACTCTTTCCGACAATGCCGAAACGGTGATACATAACCTTGCAAGAGGCACAGGACTTAAAGGTCTTACAGGAATACCTCCTGTCCGTAACAATATCATACGTCCTCTGATACTTGCTGACAGGAATGATGTTGAAAATTATCTCGCAGAAAAATCTCAGCATTTCATGACTGACCGTACCAATCTGACAGATGATTATACAAGAAATAAAATCCGTCACCATATAATCCCAGAATTTCAGAAACTTAATTCATCATTTCTGAAAACTATGTCATCAAATATATCTGCTCTGCAATCTGAAGATGATTATATCTCCGAAATGGCTGACAAGGCTTATGAAGAATGTATGACAGATAAAAATACTCTTTCGGGTCTTGCTGATTATCATAAGGCAATTCGCAGCAGATGTATCGCAAAATTCCTCAGTATTCACAATCTAAGATACAGTTTCGACAGAATTTCTGCAATAGACCGTCTTATTTTCAGCGGCGGAAAAATTAATATTGCCGAAAATGTTTATATAACAGCTGATATGGGAACTCTTTTTATAGAGTATGCCTCCGCTGAAATTAATAATACAGAATTCAATCTCCCATTTACTGTCGGAAAAATCAGAATTTTTGATGATAAATTCCTTAATACTATTCTTACAGACCATAACGGATATGCAGAATTACCAAACTGTTATGCCGTTGATTACAATAAATTATCGGGCGATGTTATCGTCCGTTCCAGAAAATACGGCGATAAAATCAGACTCGCCGGCAAAAATTTTACATCATCAGTGAAAAAATCCCTGATAAATATGAAAATTCCGTCAGAACAGAGATGCAGATTATGCTTTCTGGAGGATTCAGAGGGCTTGATATTCGCTGAAAAAATCGGTATCGCTGAAAGGGTAAAGCCTGATTCCGATACCTCCCGCTTCCTTATTATATCATTTTCCGAAAATTAACATATATTTTTCTTTCGTAAATTCAGATAATATACTTGACATATTTCTGTGACATGATATAATAATTTAAGATATATTTTTATATCAATTTTCACACCGTAATAACATCAGTTTCACAAACTGATGTCGGATACTTAAAAATGACAAAAGATTGGAGTGAATTTATTGACTTCTTCATCAAAAGGAAAGGGATTTATCCCTTACATTGTAATTATGGCACTTCTTATGGCAGTGATTATATTTGTTACAAGCTATCTTACACCTTCAACAAAAACCGTTTCTTATTCAGAAGTTATCGGATACTTCGATAACTATCAGGTTTGCGAATATACTCTTGACCTGAATAACGGCGAACTTGTTCTGAAATTAAAAGACAGCAATGAAACTATAAAATACATTGTTCCAAGTATAAATGTATTTCTTCAGGATACTCAGTCAGATGCCAATAATTACAGGAGAGAATACAACAAGCTTAATCCTGATGCCCCTCTTGCTCAGGATTACTACAAAGTTAAAGATACTTCATGGATACTTACCGTAATTCCGACTGTATTGCTTTTCATAATGGGAATAGTTCTTATGACTGTTATGATTAAACAGGCAGGAGGAGGCGGAAAATATTCCACATTCGGAAAAGCCAGTGTGAAAAATCTTCAGGGCAAAACTGCTACTTTTGATGATGTAGCAGGTGCTGATGAAGAAAAACATGAACTTCAGGAAATTGTTGACTTCCTCAAAAATCCTAAAAAATATGCCGATATAGGTGCAAGAATACCTAAAGGAGTACTTCTCCTCGGTCCTCCCGGTACCGGTAAAACTCTGCTTGCAAGAGCTGTTGCCGGTGAAGCCGGCTGTCCGTTCTTCCCTATCTCCGGTTCAGATTTCGTTGAAATGTTCGTGGGTGTCGGTGCTTCAAGAGTGCGTGACCTCTTTGAACAGGCAAAGAAAAATTCTCCGTCTATCATCTTCATAGATGAAATTGATGCTGTGGGACGTCACAGAGGTGCAGGACTTGGCGGAGGTCATGATGAACGTGAACAGACCCTTAATCAGCTGTTGGTTGAAATGGACGGCTTCACAGGCAATGAAAGTGTTATTGTTATCGCTGCCACAAACCGCAGGGATATACTTGACCCGGCACTTTTAAGACCTGGACGTTTCGACAGACAGATTGTTGTCGGATATCCCGATGTAAAGGGTCGTGAGGATATTCTCAAGGTTCATACAAAGAATAAACCTCTTGGCCCTGATGTTGAACTTAAAACTATCGCACAGACTACTGTCGGATTCACAGGTGCAGACCTTGAAAACCTCGTAAATGAGGCTTCGCTCCTCGCTGCAAGAGCTGACAGAAAAGCCATAACAATGGAGGATATTGAAGAAGCTACAATCAAGGTTATCGCTGGTCCTGAAAAGAAATCCAGAGTTGTTACCGAAAAGGAAAAGCGTCTTACTGCATACCATGAAAGCGGTCATGCAATATGTACTTTCTATTGTCCTACACAGGATAAGGTTCATCAGGTATCCATCATTCCAAGAGGTACAGCTGGCGGCTATACAATGTCACTTCCTGAGCATGATAAATCATTCGTAAGCAAGCAGGAAATGAAAGAAAATATTATAACTCTCCTCGGCGGACGTGTAGCTGAAAAGCTTATTCTCGATGATATTTCAACTGGTGCTTCAAATGATATTGAACGTGCTACTGCAACAGCAAGAAACATGGTTACAAAGTATGGCTTCAGCGATAAACTTGGCCCTATGGTTTATGGCAATGACCAAAGTGAAGTATTCCTTGGACGTGACATAAACAATTCAAGGAACTACTCTGAAACCGTTGCAGCTGATATAGACAGCGAAATGAGAGCTATTATTGAAGAAGGCTACGAAAAAGCTGAAAAAATTCTCACTGAACATATGGATAAGCTTCACTTTCTTGCAAAGTATCTTATGAAATTTGAAAAGATTGATACTGATACTTTTGATAAGGTTATGCATGATGAAATTGGTGATGAGGTATTTGAGGAAGATACAATTTCAGAATCATCCGATGAAAAACCTGAATCATCATCAGAAACTGATACAAAGGAATAAAATTAACAGCATACAAATAAAAATAGCCTCCTATGATATGAAAAATCATAGGAGGTATTTTTTATGCCAGTCAAAAATTTTTATACAGAGTTTTACAAAACTAAAAAACAAGGACAGCAATGCAAGATTACCGTCCCTGTTTTTTTATTTATTATAAGGTAAATGTATGAATACTTGGATTAATATGCAATACCCTGCCAAAGCATAGCAGTAGCAACCTTGAGGAAACCTGCAATGTTAGCACCTGCAACAAGATTATCCTTCATGCCATATTCAGCAGCAGCATCATATGAGTTGTGGAATATTGTAACCATGATGTTCTTGAGCTTAGCATCAACATCTTCAAATGTCCATGAAAGTCTTTCAGAATTCTGTGACATTTCAAGACCTGAAACAGCAACACCGCCTGCATTAGCAGCCTTGGCTGGTCCAAAGAGAACACCATTCTTCTGGAATATTTCAATAGCTTCAGGAGTTGAAGGCATATTAGCACCTTCAGCAACTGCAAATACACCGTTATTTACAAGAGTCTGAGCAGCTTCGCCGTCAAGTTCATTCTGTGTAGCACATGGGAGAGCAATATCACACTTAACAGTCCAGATATTCTTGCAGCCCTCTGTATATGTTGAACCAGGAACTCTTTCAGCATATTCCTTGATTCTTCCTCTTTCAACTTCCTTAATCTGCTTAACAACGTCAAGATTAATTCCGTTAGGGTCATAAATGTAGCCGTTTGAGTCAGACATAGCAACTACCTTACCACCAAGTTCAGTAGCCTTCTGATTAGCATATATAGCAACGTTTCCTGAACCTGAGATAACAACTGTCTTGCCCTTGAAGCTTTCATTCTTCATGCACTTAATCATTTCATCTGTGAAGTAGCAAAGACCATAACCGGTAGCCTCTGTTCTTGCAAGTGAACCGCCGCTTGTGAGGTGCTTGCCTGTGAGAACGCCTGTAAATTCATTTCTGAGTCTCTTGTACTGACCAAACATATAGCCGATTTCTCTTGCACCTGTACCAATATCACCGGCAGGAACGTCAACATCAGCACCGATATGCTTGCTGAGTTCTGTCATAAAGCTCTGGCAGAAACGCATGATTTCTCCGTCTGATTTACCCTTAGGGTCAAAGTCTGAACCGCCTTTACCGCCGCCCATAGGGAGAGTTGTAAGGCTGTTCTTGAAAATCTGTTCAAAACCGAGGAACTTGATAACTGAAGCACATACTGAAGGATGGAGTCTGAGACCGCCCTTGTAAGGACCGATTGCTGAATTGAACTGTACTCTGTAGCCTCTGTTTACCTGAACATTGCCGTTATCATCAACCCATGAAACTCTGAACTGAATAAATCTTTCCGGTTCAGTAATTCTTTCAAGGATACCTGCCTTAACGAAATCAGGTCTTTTTTCGATAACCGGTTCAAGACTTTCAAGGACTTCCTTTACAGCCTGAAGGAATTCAGGCTCATTAGCGTTACGGCTTACAACCTTGTCGTAAACGCTTTTAACATATTCGTTTTTAAATGCCATTGGTATGTTCCTCCTAAAAATATTTAAATAAAATATAGCCGATATAATGACCATAAGTATATTATAAAATAAAAAATATATATTGTCAAGTATATTTTAATAAAAAAAGGGAGTTTTCCTTAAAAAAATTCAAAAAAAGTTAAAAAAAAGATTGAAAAATGATAAAGCAGCGGTAAAATGCAAGTTTACAATATTAAACTTGCAAATATCAGGCTTTTACATTAGTTCATAATTTCTGTTTGTCAAACTATGACAGAATAATCCACGTTGTTTGAGCAAATGCATATTTACATAATCTGTATATTATGATATAATTATTTTATCATATTATAAAGGCGGAATTTTATGAAAAGATACCTTGCTGACCGAAACAGTCTTAATATAATAAGGCTTATAATACTTGCTTTAATGATAACGCTTATTCTGCTTGCACACTATTATCTGATATTTCTGCCATGGCTTATGTGGATAATAATAACACTGTGTGCGGTATGCGGAATATTTTTTGCGTCTGTATATCTGCCGCTGTTTTACCGCAGTGCAGGATATTATATCAGTTCCGAGCAGATTATAAAAAAAACAGGTGTATTTATAAAAAACAATCAGCATATGAAAATGAGTGCCGTACAATATGCAACATTTATAACAACGCCTTTTTCAAAATTCACAGGCTTTAATTTCATAGTATTTCATGCATTCGGCGGAAATCTTGTACTTATGTTTTTAAGCCGCAGTGACATTAACAGCATAAATGCTCTGTGGCATTCAATAAGCGAAAAGAAAGACATACAGGGGTGAGAATATGCAGAATCAGCATCCTGTGAAAATTCTTTCATACTGCTCAAAGAATATGTGGCTGCTTATTTTCCCGCTTATACGAGGACTTTCAGCAGTAAAACTGCTTGATTTTCAGGGTTTTTATGACTGGCTGAAAGGTGCATGGTTTGATATAATTATCGTATCAATAATACTGGCTTCCGGCATAATACGCTGGAAATTCAATGGATTTTCCATATCCGATAATAAGCTTGTATATAAAAACGGAATATTTTTTAAACAGTCAACTGAAATACCATATATGAAAATAACTGCCTTTGCCGTTGAAAAAACATTTTTTCTTAGATTTTTCCATGCGGCTGTACTGCATATTGATACAAGTTCAGGGAAATTTGAGGAAACAGATTTAAAATTAACTGTCAGTTACAGTCAGGCTGATACAATACAGCGGAATATTGAAGCATATCTGCGTGATACTGATAAACCGCATTACAGCTATAAGCCGAAATGGTTTTCAATGATATTTTTTTCATTTATATTTTCAAGCACCCTGACAGGAGTTATATATACTGCTGTATTCTTTTTCAAATCAGGAAAAATAATTGAGGAGATATTACAGCAGCGAATGTTTGACAAGTTTTCACAATTATCACGCACTGTTGCCGAACAGTCACCTATAAAAATATCTCCGTTCACTGCGGCTCTTGCGATAATCTTTCTAGGCTGCTGGTTTATATCATTTATCACCAACATAATACGCTATATGAAATTTAAAATATCAGTTTCACAAAAAATTGCTGAAATCCATACAGGAATAATAACCAAAAGGTGCTATTACATTAATATTCCGAAAATAAATTATATTGACCTCAGACAAAGTATTCTGACTAAAGCGGCAAGCGTTATGTCAATAAATGTAAACTGTTCGGGATATGGAGGTTCAAGGAAAGAAATACCCGTATTTATACCGCTTATGCATAAAAATCAGGTTATTCCTGCACTTAAAGCAATGCTGCCTGATAATCGTTTCACAAGCAAAGCGGATTGCCGCACCTCATTAAAATATTTATGGCGGTATATCTGGAAAGCGGTTTTACTATGTGTTTCGGCTGTTATATTATATTTTCTGGCGGATTATCTTTTTCCTGCTTACCATGATGCGTATATATTTCTGCTTATCATGGCAGAATTGCCGTCAATATGGTTTGGAATTGTGAATATAATATCAAGCTGTATTTCGGGGGTATCGGTTGAAAATGACAGCATATGCATAAAATACAGCAAGGGTTATGTATTTCATACAGTTATATCGGAAAAAAGCCATATTATAAAGATAAACATATCCCAGACGATGTTTCAGAAATTTTCGGATACCTGTGATTTATCAGTTTATATAAATTCTGAAATTCCAATGCATCACAAAGTAAAAAGCATAAAATTATCCGATGCTGAAAAAATCAGAGATAGCATTATATTAACGTGAGTTCGATAGATTTATTTTGTAATGGCGAACTATATTCGCC
>JBJEQS010000119.1:0-3073 GCA_051881875.1 Oscillospiraceae bacterium | reverse complement strand
ATACTGACAGGTCGTATCAGTCCGATTCAGGACAAAAATTCTCAAAAATACTCATTTTTACATCAAATTTCTAATGGATAGTGATGTCTATAGTGATGTCTGTACCTGTTAAAAATATTGCAGGTACAGGTACTTATAGTCGGTAAGCGAGGTGAGTTTATGGCTATATTAAAAAACAAAACACAAGGGAATTATGTAATGATTTCTCAAAGTGTTATGCATGACCAGGAACTGGGGTTAACAGAGCGAGGATTGCTGATTACCCTTTTATCGCTTCCAGATGGCTGGAATTTGAGTGTGAAGGGTCTAACCAGTATTTTACCTGACGGTAAAGACAAAGTGGCTAAATCGCTAAATACTCTTATAAATAAAGGCTATGTTACAAGGGAGCAGGGAAGAGGCAAAAGAGGTGTATTTGACACAAATGTATTAGAGGTACATCAGGAGCCTGTAAATGTAGATGAAACGTCGAATGTAGAGACTTCTGAAGATACATCTAATGAATCTGATTCACCGTGTCCGGAAAACCCGGTAACGGTAAAACCGGAGACGGATAAACCGTCGGCGGAAAAGCCGGCACAATTAAATAATAAAGATATTAATAAAAAAAATAAAAAGAATAAAGAATTAAATAAAAAAGAGTGTGAGGACACACTCGCTGATTCTGAATATGAACTTCTTGTGAAAGAGTTTGGTAAGGACCTGGTTGATTGTCAGATAAAGCGAATTAAAGATAATCATTACTCAGGTTGTATGAATTACAAAACTGTACATGAATGGTGTCAGGAGAGAGTTAATCGTAAGGATAATAACCTGGTTCCATTTAAGAAACAGAAAATAGATCATGGTTTTAAGGGAAGAGACTATGACTGGGATGAATTGGATAAAAAATTATTTGGAGGAAACTGATTATGGCAGATAAGAATTTAATGGCATCAATGGATGCAGTAATTGTAGCAGTAGACAATGGTAATGGTAACACTAAGACAGAGCACTGTGTATTTAGAACAGGACTTGACGAATATGATAGTGAACCAACAGTTACTAAAGATTATTTCAAGATTAATGGTAGTTATTACGTAGCTGGTGAGAACCATATGACATACCAGGGTAATAAGACAGAGAATGATGATTGCTATATTCTCACAATGATAGCAGTTGTGAAAGAGCTTAAGTATCGTCATATTACATCTGCAAAGATTATTCTTGCACTTGGATTACCTCTTGCATGGTGCGGAGCAGATGATAAAGCTGCATTTAAGGCTTACATTAATAAGGAGTCTGAAATCAATGTTGAACATAGCGGTGATATGTATCATATCGAAATTGAAGACGTGCTTGTTTATCCTCAGGGATTTTCTGCAGTCGTAGGAAGATATGATATGTCAGGCTTCAACATGATTGTAGATATTGGTGATGGCACATTAGATATTATGCAGATTAATAATGGGAAGCCAATGGAGAGCTCTCTTCATACCGAAAAAAAGGGAATTGGTACCTGCATGAAGGAAATAAGACAGGAGCTATCAAGGTTATACAAGGATGATTATCCAGAAGAGGTTATTGATCCATTCTTAAGGAATGGCTGTGGTAATGATAATTCTGATGTTGCCAGTATAACAAGACGTATAGCTTCAGAATATGCAGAAGATATCATAAAAACTATAAAAGCAGTTGGTTATAAAGATAGCTTTATGAATCTCTACATAATTGGTGGAGGCGGATGCATACTTAAAAACTTTTCAGATATTACAAGTGGCGGAAATGTACACGTAATTGGGGATGTATGCGCTAATGCAAAAGGATATGCATATCTGGCAAAGCAGAAGTATGGAAAATAATATGAAGACTGAATATAAAAACACAAATGTGAAATTTAATATGGCTGATCCAATGCAGGCAAAGGCATGGAAATATTTGCAGGAACATAAGGGAACTGACTCCTATGCAAAAATTATAGCTTGGGCAATTTCAGAGGCAAATAGAGTTAATGATGGATGTTCACAAGATACAAGTACAACACCAGCTGCAATAACGGAATCTGATATTGATAGGATAGCTGAAAAGGTAGCAGATAAACTTTTAGATAAAGGCATTGCTGTAAAAGAAAGTGATAGTACTGATTTGACAGAAGATAGTGGTGTTATACAAATTGCCCAGCATAAATCTTTCAAAGATAAGCCGAGTGAACCTGAGCAGAAAGAGGAATCAGAATACAATTCGGCTTATCTTAATCAAGATTTATTAGACTTTGCTTCTGGCTGATATCGGTTCCAGATGGGTACCGGTTACGGTTGCAATACGGTACCGCGATGCCAAGATGGTACCCACTGGAAATAAGTCTAATGAAGCAAAGTCTAAAGACACTTAGTCCAGACTCCGACCGCCTAAGCTTCTAAATCGGAATCAGGACTAAGGCAAGTTTCGCAAAGTGGCAAGCCACATTCGCACCAGATATGCCCTTTTCGGACATATCTTAAACTTGCAAGGGAACGCTGCTCCCTTTGATCCTACGGCAAGAGTTTCACTCTTTGCATACTGGAGCCCGATAAGACTGATTTTGCACTAAAAGGTTCACAGGACCTTTTAGCACTGCAATAAGCCTTATCTAAAGGTTTCACCTTTGCAAACTGACCAACAGGCTTAGCCTTTTGGATTACCAAAATAATAGATGTATTAACAAGGAGATGATGCTATATGCGTAATAGAAGTAACTGTGTAAGCATCAGGTATTCAGATGAAGAATATAAGGTGCTTCAAGAAAAAATAAAAGAATCAGGACAGACAAAGTCAGCTTATATCATAAATGCTACATTAAATGGAAAAGTTTCATCAGCTGATGATGTACAGGAAATGAAGGAGCAATCAAAACTACTTTCAGATATATATAAGCAGCTAAGAGGAATGGGAACTAACCTAAATCAGATGGCTCATGTAGCTAATGGTAAAGGCATTATACCAAGTGCTGATAAGTTAAGAGAAATAGAAAGAGTAGTTGTGGCTGTTAAAAAGGAGGTTGATGACATTTGGCAATCAACAAGACAATCAATAGGTCGTCAAAATCTAAAGCGGG
>JBJEQS010000118.1:0-3085 GCA_051881875.1 Oscillospiraceae bacterium | reverse complement strand
TTTCATATTTTTATTATACCATATCTGTCAAGTTTTTGAAAATTGATTTGCGTGCAATTTTCACAGCATTTTGCAGAATCGGACAAGTACACTGTTAATGTTTCAAAATAAAAATTGATTAATTGTATTTGATTTTATACTATATATCTGTTATAATATACTTAAATATAAAATTATGCTTTACAGTACTCTAAACATACTGCGTAATATATATACTCAACGCTGCAGCAAACCAAACACATCTGTTGATATAAATCCCACATGACTGCGTCAAGCTTTTTTCGTTTTGCTGCAGCGTTTAGTATAATAAAATTTTTATGGAGGATAATATGAAAAAAATAGTTTCTTTTATAATGGCAATCATTCTTGTATCTGCTGTATCGCTTGCTGATACAGAATGTATCAAATCATATGCTGATGAACCTGACATACTCTCATCATATAATGCAGACGAACATGAATATTCAATACTTGATACAGCTGAACTCAATCACAACGGCACAATACCCTGCTACGACTGTTCATCATCAATGACATCAACCCAAAAGCAGTTTACATACTCATTAAGCGAAAATGACAAAAAAATCCTTCAGGACTTTATGAATGAACATTTTACAGAAGATATGACAAATACCGAAAAAATAAGATACACTATAGAATGGCTCTATCAGAATATTGATTATGCTGCTACTTCGGCTGAATATTCAAAGCTTTCATCGTCACTTGCCGAATGCGGATTTGTACAGAAATCAGGACAATGCCTGCAATATAACGGTGCTTTGGCTTGTATGCTTGCATATATGGGTTACGAAACAAATCTCATATTCCTTAAAGACGGTTCATGGCAGCATTATACCTGTCAGGTCAGGATAAACGGCAGAGTTTTCAGAATGGAGGCTGGCAATAAAGGTCTTGAAGACGGTTCTCATTATATGCCAATGTATATGCTCCGACTTGAAACCGATATGAATACCGATGAAGATAAAATTATCGGGCAGTGCGGTTCAAGTTCATACTATACCTTTACAAAATCAACAGGAACTCTTGTGATTGACGGCACAGGAACAGTGTCAATAAATTATGATACATTCTGGGACGACTATAAAGATGAAGTAAAAAGCGTTGTCATTCAAAATAATATAACCGAAATAGAAAATATATTCAGCGGATTTTCCAACCTTACCGATGTATCCATTCCCGACTCTGTTACATATATTTCTCCATACGCTTTTGATGATACCCCGTTCATCAATAATCAGCCTGATATGATTGTGCTTGGCAGTATTCTCTACAGATACAAAGGAACTGATGCGTATGTATCAATTCCGGAAAATGTGAAATATCTTGGTGCAAATATATTCAAGGGCTGTACAAGCCTTGAAAGCATTATTATCCCTGACGGAGTTGAAAATATTCCTTCCTGTGCATTTGAGGAATGTACTTCCCTTTCATCTGTACAGCTCCCCGACAGCATAACAACTATCAATTACAATGCATTCAAAAACTGCTCATCACTTAAAGAAATAACAATTCCTGATAATGTAACTGAAATTTGCGACAATGCATTTTCTTACTGCACATCATTAACCAGCATAAATTTTAATGACAAACTCAAAACGATTAACGGATATGCATTCCAGAACTGTGAAAATCTTATTTCCATAAATATTCCTGACAGCGTAACAGATATTCAGTATGGTTCATTCAGCAACTGTTATGCATTGAAAGATGTTAAATTATCTGAAAATATTTCTTCTATCCCGTCATATGCTTTTTCAAGCTGTACAAGTCTTGAAGAAATAACAATCCCTGATAATGTTACCAGCATAAACTCATCTGCATTTGCATACTGTTCAATGCTGAAAACAGTAAATATGCCGGATAATATCACATATATCGACAATTCAGCATTCAGCAATACTCCTTTTATTGAAAATTCGGAAAACGGTTTTGTTATAATTAACGGATACCTCTACTCATACAGCGGCGATGACACTGAAATCACCATTCCTGATTCTGTAACAGTCATAGGCTGTGATGTTTTCCAGAATCATTCTGAAATAACAAAGGTAACAATTCCTGATTCTGTAACAACAATAAATTCATCTGCATTCTCGGACTGTTCAAGCCTTACTGATGTATATATTCCTGAAAGCGTTCAATACGTCAGTTTCACAGCGTTTTCAAATACTCCGTTTCTCGAAAATCAGACAGATGAATTCGTAATATTCGGCAGTCATCTTTATAAATATAACGGCAATGCATCTGAGGTTATTATCCCTGATAATATAGTTTCAATCGGTATGGAGGCTTTTTATAAAAACGAAAACATTTCCTCCGTAGTATTTCCGGAAAATCTTAAGCTTATAGAAAGCTATGCTTTTTATGAATGCACCGGCCTTTCGAAAATAAATCTGCCGCATTATATTAAACAAATAGATGCATTTGCTTTCAGCGGCTGTGCATTTACAGAAGTTACTCTGCCCGATAATATAGACTGTATCTCTCGTGGATTATTCTTTAACTGTAAAAATCTCAAAAAGATAACTATACCCGTAAGCGTTAAATCCATCGAATATGATGCATTCTCAAATATTGAAGAAATTGATGAATATAACTATAAGTATGTGTATTCTCTTGAGGAAATTGATTACACAGGCAATGAATCACAATGGGCAAATGTTACGATTGCTGACGACTGGATAAACCATGTAAAAATAAATTTTCTCAATCTGGCATACATTTCAGGCGATGTTGATAATGACGGACAGATTACTTCAAATGATGCTCTTAATATATTGCAGGCTGTTACAGGTATGGTACAGCTTGATAATAAACAGACAAAAGCCGCAGACTTCGACGGTGACGGAAATATAACTTCTGCTGATGCACTTAAAATTCTTCAGACAGTCGTTGGAATGTGATGAAATTACTTGCAAAACATTTTACCACTATCGCAGACGGCGAAATTCTTTAGCATTTGAAACACTCTGCAAGTGATGAATTTCAACTGAAAAAGAGGTGACACCTATAATGAACTGACCCCAAAAAGTTAGACAAAATTTTTCATGAATAATTATACAAA
>JBJEQS010000117.1:0-3085 GCA_051881875.1 Oscillospiraceae bacterium | reverse complement strand
GTTATTTGTCAGGTAAGTTGCATAAAATTGATTACCATAAAGAAAAATATTGACTAAACACCGGAGGCGGCACCTTGCCGCCAGCTTTTTTGAAAAAAAGCTGGGCAAAAAACTTTTGGTTTCGGATTTAGTTTGATAGTTGCATTTTGTACCTACCCGACCGCTTTTTATGCTGATATATGGTTATTTGTCAGGTAAGTTGCATATAATTGACCATCATAAAGAAAAATATTGACTAAACACCGGAGGCGGCGACTCGCCGCCGCAAAAATTTTTTGTCAGAATACTTGACAAATCATATTTTATAGTTTATAATGTAAAGGCTGAAAACTTTACAGGAGGTCGTCTTAAATGAGCAAAAATCTTCAGATGACTGTTCTGCTCGATTTCTATGGGCAGCTTCTTACTCCTAAACAGCGTGATGTCATGGAACTTTATTACTATGAGGATTTATCCCTCGCTGAAATCGCTGAACATGAAAATATTACCCGTCAGGGAGTTCACGATTTTATAAAGCGTTCCGAAATTCTGCTCACCGAATTTGAACAGAAACTCATGCTCGCTGACAGGTTTTCCAGACTTAATCAGTCGCTCGATGAGATAAAATCAATCTCGGAGGATATTTCTTCTGCGGCTGCATCGGTTTCTGCAAAAAACAGAAAAATCTATGACAATTCCTGTAAAATATCGGAGATTGTCGATGATATAAAGAAATTCATTTAACCGGAGGTGCGGACTTATGGCTTTTGAAGGTCTTTCCGAAAAACTTAATAACGTTTTTAAACGCATGAAATCCAGAGGCAAACTTACCGAGGCTGATGTTAAAGAAGCTATGCGTGAAGTAAGGCTTGCTCTCCTTGAAGCTGATGTAAGCTATAAGGTCGTTAAGGATTTTGTGGCAAAGGTTTCAGAACGTGCTGTCGGTGAAGATGTGCTTACAAGCCTTACTCCTGCACAGATGGTTATTAAAATCGTTAATGAGGAGCTTTGTGCGTTGATGGGCAATGCCAATGAACGCATAAATATGCCGTCAAAGCCGCCTTGCATCATTATGATGTGCGGTTTGCAGGGTTCAGGTAAAACAACCCATGCCGCAAAGCTTGCAAAATATTTCAAAAAAGAGGGACACAGACCTCTCCTGGTTGCCTGTGACGTCTATCGTCCTGCCGCTATCAATCAGCTGAAAGTTGTCGGCGAAAAGGCAGAAGTCAAGGTTTTTGAAATGGGACAGATTAATCCTGTTGCCATTGCAAAGCAGAGTATAAAATATGCAAAGGATTACGGCCATGACATCGTTATCATAGATACCGCAGGTCGTCTGCACATCGATACCGAACTTATGGACGAGCTTAAAAATATCAAGAGTGAAACCTCTCCGCATGAAATCATGCTTGTAGTTGACGCTATGACAGGTCAGGACGCCGTAAATGTTGCCAAAGCCTTTGATGACGCTCTCGGCATAACAAGCGTTCTCATGTCAAAACTTGACTCCGATACAAGAGGCGGTGCGGCTCTCTCCGTACTCGCTGTTACAGGTAAGCCAATCAAATTCGTTGGTATGGGCGAAAAGCTTGATGATTTTGAACAGTTCCACCCTGAGCGTATGGCTTCAAGAATTCTCGGTATGGGTGATGTACTCACACTTATCGAAAAAGCTGAAAATGTCGTTGATTACAAGGAGGCTGAACGTCTTACAAAGAAGTTACAGGATAATACATTCGATATGAATGACCTCCTCAACCAGTTAAGACAGATTCAGAAAATGGGGCCTCTTAAAAACATAATTTCCATGCTCCCCGGCGGAGATAAGATAAATGAGGCGGATATTGATGAAAGACAGTTCTACAGAATTGAGGCTCTTATAACCTCCATGACTCCTGAAGAACGTGCAAAGCCGTCAATAATCAATCCGTCAAGAAAAAGACGTATTGCCGCAGGAAGCGGTACTAAGGTCGAAGATGTAAACCGTCTGCTCAAGCAGTTTGAACAGATGCAGCTTATTATGAAAAAATTCGGCAAGGCAAAGCCTGATAAGCGTATGAAAAAACGTCTGGCAGGTATGAACTTCAACAATAATAATATGGGTGGAATGCCGCCTATGCCGCCAATCAAAAAATAAGCATATTACTGCATGATTTTCATGCATTGATATATACAATCACTGTTGCTATGGAGGTGAATTTTTAAATGGCAGTTAAAATCAGACTCAGAAGAATGGGTGCTAAGAAAGCTCCTTTCTATCGTATAGTTGTTGCTGACTCAAGATATCCAAGAGATGGCAGATTCATCGAAGAAATCGGTTACTATGATTCAACTAAGGAACCATCAGTAGTTAAGGTTGACACAGAAAAGGCTAAGAAGTGGATTTCAAACGGTGCTCAGCCTACAGATACAGTAAAGCGTATTCTTAAAAATGAAGGTGTTCTCTAATCCGGATAACCTTTAAATATCGTTTGGTTAGAAGTTAGGAGCGATTGCTTCTAACCTCTAATTTTATACGAAAGGAGGACTTTGTTTTATGAAAGAATTACTTCATACAATTGTTGAAGGTCTTGTTGATGATAAGACCGCAATAGAAATTACCGAAGATGCTCCGGACAGCGAGGGAACAATCGTATTTCATCTTCATGTTGCCGCTGATGACATGGGACGTGTAATAGGTAAGCAGGGCAGAATTGCCAAGGCTATAAGAACTATAATGCGTGCAGGTGCAAATGGCAAAAAGGTAATGGTTGAAATTGATTAATCCGATTATGCTCAAGGAATTTTATAAATGAAAAATCCCCGATTTATAAATTAAATCAGGGATTTTTTTATTGTATGGAGATGATGGGGCTCGAACCCACGACCCTTTGACTGCCAGTCAAATACTCTCCCAGCTGAGCTACACCCCCATATTTTATATTATAATTATACAGAAAAAAATATGATTTGTCAAGTAAAAGCGGCAAGCGGTTTTTGAATGAGTTAAATTTTTGTTAACAAATCTTATGAAATTAAACATTTCTGCTTTGTAGGGGCGAACTGCGTTCGCCCGTTGCGGTTTATCGAAAATTTTATTGTTCTTGTTTTGCGAACTGCGTTC
>JBJEQS010000116.1:0-3094 GCA_051881875.1 Oscillospiraceae bacterium | reverse complement strand
CGGCGAGTCGCCGCCTCCGGTTTTAAGTATTTTGTTTTATCCAATCGGTCGGGTATTAAAAAAATGTTATTACTAAGCAAAATCCGAAACCAAAAGTTTTTGCCCAGCTTTTTTCAAAAAGCTGGAAAGTTTGAGCAAACGCAGTTTGCTGAACTGAAATTATGGATTTACAAGTAAATAAAGACTGGCGAATATAGTTCGCCATTACAAAATAAATCTATCGAACTCACGTTAATTTAATGCTTCTTATCAAGTCTGAATGCGATTATATCGCCAATCAGCTGAATTAACTGAACGATTACTATAAGCAGAATTACGCATATAAGCATAATATCTGTCTGATAACGCTGATAACCATATCTGTATGCAAGGTCGCCAAGTCCTCCCCCGCCGACAAGTCCTGCCATTGCTGAAAATCCAAGTACGGAAATTGCTGTTACTGTAATATTTCTTACAATTGACGGCATTGCTTCCGGAATAAGAACACTGAAAATAATTCTTGACTTGGAAGCACCCGATGAAAATGCAGCTTCAATAATTCCGCTGTTTACATCTGAAAGCGATGCCTCTGCCAGTCTTGCAAAAAATGCAATTGAAGCTATTGAAAGAGGTACAATTACAGCGTCTGAACCGATTTTTGTTCCGACAATCAGCTTTGAAAGCGGCAGCAGGAAAATCATAAGTATAAGAAACGGTACTGAACGAATAATATTCAATATAAAACTGATTATCTTTTTCAGTATTTCATTTTTGAAAAATAATGGTGATGAGGTTATATAAAGCAGAATACCGATTAATCCTCCGAATATAACGGCTGCTGCAAGTGATGTTATTACCATATATCCCGTCTGCCAGAGTGCCTCCTGTATATCATCGCTTAATTTAAGTATATTTTCAAACATTGCATACCACCTCCGCTGAAAAAGTCTTTTCTTTTAATGATGAGATTGCAAGCTCAACATTTTTGCTGTCACCAATAATATTCACATAGAGAATACCAAGCGGATTTGAGGAAATATACTCAATTTTTCCATGAATAATATTGTATCTCACATTAAACTCTGCTGCTGTATCTGACAGAACCGCTTCTGCCGCTTTTTCGCCCAGATATGTAAGCTTTACTACCGGACCGGTAATAATTTTGCGTATTTCATCTGGAATGTCGAAATTATTTGTATGGTCGATAAGCTGTCTTGTGAATTCATTCTGAGGATTTGTGAAAACGCTGTACACATCACCGGATTCAACAACTTTTCCATCTGACATTACAACAACCTTATTGCATATCGTCTTTACAACATCAAGCTCATGTGTAATAATGACTATTGTTACTCCGAAATCCTGATTTACCTGCTTCAAAAGCTCAAGTACAGAACTTGTTGTTTCTGCATCAAGAGCAGAAGTAGGTTCATCACAGAGAAGAATTTTTGTATTGTTTGCAAGTGCTCTTGCAATCGAAACACGCTGTTTCTGTCCGCCCGATAATTTTGACGGATATGTATCCGCTTTGTCACTGAGTTTTACAAATTCAAGAAGTTCAGTGATACGGCTTTTTATTTTATCTTTTTTCCAGCCGGCAACCTTTAATACAAATTCAATATTCTGATAAACCGTCTTGTTTTCCGCAAGGTTAAAATGCTGAAATATCATTCCGATATTCTGCCTTAAATGCCGCAAATCAGAGCCTTTCAGATTATTGACGGATTTTCCGTCAACCAGAACATTACCGCCTGATACCGTCTGCAATTGATTTATAGTGCGTAGAAGGGTGCTTTTTCCGGCACCGCTTCCTCCTACAATTCCGAATATATCGCCGTCATCTATCTGAAAGGATACATTCTTAACAGCTTCCACTGTTTTTTTATTCTGCCTGAATGTTACATCTACATTCTCAAAATTTATCATTTATATCACCTTAATTATTATAATCAGCCGGCTTCGCAAATGCTGTATACTGCTTTGAGCTGTCTTCGATAACGCTTCTGAATTCATCTGAATGAACTATTGAAACAATATCCTTTGCGAACTGAGCATCTGCGTCATCGCTTCTTACTGCGATTACATTGTAATATCCCTCGCCAAGTTCCTCATTGTAAATAGCCTCATCAAGCTTTAAGCCTGCACCTATTGCATAATTTCCGTTGATTACCGCTAAACCAACACTGTCAAGAACACTCGGAAGAATTTCTGCACTTACTTCATTGAATGTCAGATTTTTAGGATTTTCCACAATGTCATCAACCGTTGCCTTTGAAGCATCAATATCAGGATTTAAAGTAATCAGTCCTGTCTGTGCGAGAACTCTTAATGCTCTTGCATAGTTTGTATCATCATTTGGAACGGCAACCTCAGAGCCGTCTGCAACTTCATCAATTGAATTAAATTTATCTGAAAAAATACCCATTGAAGCAGTTGGAATTTCTGTTATATATTCAAGGTCAAGCGAATACTCCTCGCAGAATTTTTTAAGATAAGTTGAATGCTGGAACATATTAGCGTCAACTTCATTATCAGCAAGAGCTGTATTTGGCTGAACATAATCTGAAAATTCAGTAATTACTATTTCATATCCTTTTTCTTCAAGTGCAGGTTTTATGGCTTCATTAAACATATCTCCGTAAGGACCGGCACACACGCCGACTCTTATAAGGCTTTCATCATTTTTTTCTGATTTGCCGCATCCGGTTAATGCCGCTGCTCCTATAACAGCTGATAAAGCCAGTGCAAATGTTTTTCTTATCAAATTAGTTTTCATAATTCATTTCTCCTATCTGTTTAGTATGTTTATATTATAGCATGGATTTTATGAAATATCAAATACATGATACTTATTATCAGTTATAGATATATTTTATAATTGAATGTGAATTCTGATTGTTGTACTTTATCTTATTGGTTCGACCGCACGATTAAAACACAAATCATTACTTTAACGTGAATTCGACAGGTCTATTTATGTAGGTGCGAACGCAGTTCGCCCCATCAGGCGGCTTTCAGCCGCCCAACCTTTTTTATAAAAAGGTTGCCAAAAAACTTTTGGAACGATGATTGGGCGGGGGCTGCCGCCCCCACACCCCCGTTTCGCTCATTCGAG
>JBJEQS010000115.1:0-3098 GCA_051881875.1 Oscillospiraceae bacterium | reverse complement strand
GTTCTGCCCAAACAACGTAAAATCGCCCTTTTCCCGTAAGCTCCTCTTGTTGTGTTAGGATTACTGATAATTATAAAACTCTGACTGTCGGAAACGTTATCGGTAACGTTTCCGACAGTCAGAGTTTATCATATATATCAAAAAAACACAATACTTTCGGCAAAAGTTCTATGTTTCGCACTAAACGCAAAACGGATTTAAGGATGTTTCGCGAAAAAACGAATGACGCCGCTCGCTGCAAAATAAGGCTTTGCAGCTAACGGCATCGTTGGTTTTATCTTATACTAATCCCCGATTAAAAAGTGTACAAAAAATCAAGCAAAATCTTGTAGCTGTAAAACAGCTTTATATGGATTTTGTGCCGTTTTTTTGTCTACACTTTTATCGGGAATTGGTATTATTATAAGAATAAATAAATATATCACTATTTTGCGATGCAGGTCATGATTTGCTGTATAATGTACGAATCTCTGACACTTCTACCACAGGACAGTATCAGGACTCCTCCCGAGAGCTAAAAACCACTTTTTCCTCGGGCAAGTATTTTATTATCATTTCGTATAACAGATCGGGCATGATCGGTTTTGACAAAAAGTCGTCAAATCCCATTTCGAGATACCGTTCTTTACTTCCTTCCACGGCATTTGCAGTTAACATGATGATCGGGGTATTTTGACAAAGGTCATGCTCCTTAATGTAATTCAGGGCTTCCACACCATCCATTTCCGGCATCATATGATCCAAAAAGATCATATCAAAGGATAGCTTCTGCACAATTTCAATACAGTTTTTGCCGCCGGTAACCAGTCGGATATCCATTTGGGAATTCTTTAATAAGTTCTTGAATACTTTAAGATTCATTTTATTGTCATCCACAACAAGTATTTTTGCCTCTTTTGCGGTGAATTCCATTTTATCCCTTGTGGTCGTATCATTCTCTCGGGATTTATCTTTAAAATCTCCTAAAGGTTCGCTGTCGGTGATAGTCTGAACAATATCAAAAGAAAATTCGCTTCCCTTGCCATATTCGCTTTCAATATGAAGCTCACTTCCAAATAATTTCAGAAGATGCTGTACGATATTCATTCCCAGACCGGTACCTTCTATATTTCTGTTTTTGGACAGATCAAACCGCTGGAATGCATCATATATTGAACCGATATCCTCCTTGCGAATACCCATTCCCGTATCCCTTACAGAAAAATGCATTACCTCTTTTTCATTTTCCCTATGTCCGCTGACAAGGAATGTTACAGTACCCTGCGGAGTATATTTTACAGCATTTGTCAACAGATTTATTAACACCTGACGGAGTCTCTTATCATCTCCGTGATATCCCGAGGGGATGTCCGAGGAAACCTCAAATTCCAGCTTTAGATTTTTTTCATTTGTCTTTACGCTGATCATATTGTACAGATCGTTTATCAGCGTTCTTATCGAATAATCAACCTCTACTAATTCCATATTTCCGGACTCCAGCTTGGATGTATCCAGAATATCATTTACAATACCCAACAGCATAATGGAAGAGTCTTTTACATCCCGAGAATATTCCTGAATAGTTTTATCCTCACTTTCACGAGAGATCATCTCATTCATACCTATGATCGCATTGATAGGAGTACGAATCTCATGTGACATTCTTGCCAGAAATTCAGACTTTGCTTTATTCGCGCTTTCTGCCTCTTCCTTAGCCTTCTCCAATTCATCCACAAGACGTGCTTTTTCCAGACTGCCGCTGACAATACGAAACAGGCTGCCGCAAACTGCTTCAAATGCAATGTAGATCAGACATCTTGGCAGCACATAGAACAAGAAAAGGCTGAGATTCGGATCGCTGTTGACCTCTGTTAAGATAAACTCCCCGTCAACAATATAATCATTTATACTGTTTGTTGTGAGCAATACCATATTCGCATCGCAAAGTCCCCAATAATAACCTCCGTAGACAACCAGAAAAGTGCTTATCACCGTCAGGATATAGACATAATTCAAGGCTTTTTTTGAAGAATACAACGTAGCATACAAAAAGGGCAAAAGAGATGCCAACACTACTTGGTAGGTAAGAAAGATACCTATAATGGTAAAAACGGCAACGATACAGAACAAAAGTATGTATTTTATCTTGGGATTGGATAAAGGTATTTTTTTAAACAAAAGTAGTACCAGAAGATACAGTATAACAGACGGGATATACGCCCTCATCATCAGCTCCTGCTGAATAATAAAGATATTAAGAATGTTTAAAACAAAAGTGATGGTAAAAACCAGCATAGTTACCGCAAAACACTTCATAACATATCTGTTGGCTATATATTCCTGGTTTTCAAAATAATCCATTGAAAGATTCTCTTTTTCCAGGATATTTTTTAATGCGCCCTCTTTTTTTGCCATGTGACACACTCTCCATCTCAAAGTAATTGATTCAAAATTTCAGATTTATGCCGTGTTTTTTCATTGTCAACGTTCCTGTTGCCTTATATTATATACCATATTTGGGAAATAATCAAGCTTTATTATTAATAATGAAATAAATCTCTTTGTGGACACTGCTAGATAAAAACTACAATATGTGCAAAAATTTCGAATGAAATCTTGACTTGTGCGCATAATAGTATTATAATACCATTAGAGAAAAATGCACATATACACAAATTTATCTAAAGTAAGGAGGCTTGTTATGATAGAACGTAAGAAATATCTGGATAAGCTTATACGAAAGAAAGAGAACGGACTTGTCAAGGTCATTACGGGAATAAGGCGCTGTGGCAAGTCTTATCTGCTGTTTGAGATATATCACCGCTACCTTAATTCTATCGGTGTGGACGACAGCCATATCATTGAGATCGCCCTTGATGATGATCTCAATGCACAGTACCGCAATCCGCTGGAGCTTGGCAAATATATACGCAGCCTTATCACCGACAAGGAGCAGACCTATTATATCTTCCTCGATGAGATACAAAAGGTTGCATTAATAAAGAATCCGTATCTTGATTCCGAAGACGAAAAAATCGGGTTTGTTGATGTTGTGCTTGGTCTGATGAAAATACGCAACGCAGATATTTATGTAACGGGAAGCAACTCCAGAATGTTAT
>JBJEQS010000114.1:0-3115 GCA_051881875.1 Oscillospiraceae bacterium | reverse complement strand
ATAACATTCTGTAACTACCCGACCGATTGGATAAAACAAAATACTTAAAACCGGAGGCGGCGACTCGCCGCAAAAAGCTGGGCAAAAACTTTTATTTTGAGATTGTCGAAATCACGTTACTAAGTTGATATGCAGGATAAGTCACATATAATTGACTACCACAAAGAAGAATATTGACTAAACACCGGCGGCGGCAACTTGCCGCTGTCAAATCACATTACTTAAAAAGACTTATAAGGTCCATGCTGTAAATTGTGAGGAATACAAGTGACAGCACCGAAAATAATGTATATGAAATTCCAAGTCCTGTACGCTTTGAAAAATAAAAATCAACTGCCGCCGATATATTGCATATTGAAATAAGAAGCCATATCAAAGGAAGCGTAAATGAAATATCAACAAATCCAAGTGCATTGCATACTATAAGCAGAATCGCTATTATAATAAATACTAAAAGAAATACTACTTTTTTCATAATGTAATATACCTACTTTCTTCTTTCCTTAACGCTGTGCTTATTGCCTTTTTCATCAACTATATAACAGTTATCAAGCTGTCCTGTGAGGTTTCTCACAACACCTGCACGGTATTCATCTCTTAATTTTTTCTGTTCAGCCTTTTCATCATCAGTAAGACCGATTGTCTTTGATTTTCTTGCAAGTTCATTTATACGGTCAATTTTTTTCTGTTCCATTCTTATTAATTCGCTCCTTGTTATTCAGTTTTCGGACTGCCTGTCAGAATTCCTCTGCCATCAGTCGCAATATATATTTTTTCTTTATCATAGGCATCGGCAGCAATTGCATTTGCTTTCATGCCGAACTGTCTTTCTGTATCGCTTATCATCTGCCATGTATGTCCGTTATCATCTGAACGGTATATTCCGAAAGGACTTTCCCCTATGCTTCCCGATATATATATAGGATAGAGAGGTTCTTCCGTACCGGATATATTCTCGCCGAATGTCATACATTCAGCAGACAGATTTTCCATCTTTTCAAAATTCTCGCCGCTGTCGGTTGAATAATATACTTCCTTTCCGCATATCCATACAACTCCCTCGGACTGTGAAACTGCTATTGTTGAATTTTCAGAAATATTTGTAAGCGTCTTTCTGAAATGCATACCGCCGTCTGCCGAAACATAGAATGAATTTTCGGAAACCGCATAATATTTAAGCTTATTCACTCTGTCGGCACATATATATGCACCTGACGGCAGACCTTCGCATATATTCCATGTCTGTCCGAAATCCTCTGTGATTACCGGTCTTGATGAAATATCGTCAGGACTCCATATGAATGCACTTCCGTCTGCTGAAATACATACGCTTCCGTTTATGAGCTTGTCATATCCTGTCGGGAGAGCTGCTGTACTGTACCATACAAGTCCTCCGCAGTCGGTAAATAATATCTGCTGTTCACCGCACATTACAGCAAGTTCATTATTGTTCCATGCACAGTCAATATCCACAGAACCCTTTATATCAAAGCTTTCATCAAGGCTTACAGCTTCAGATGTGTTGTCAATCGCAAAACCGCCGAATTTTGTTGATACGCAGTAAAGCTTTCCTTTTGAGTATGCCATATCCTGAACGGACATTATGCTAAGACCGTCCGATATATTATTTATTTTGATTTTCTTTGTTATTTCTTCCTCGGTATTTAGAATATCCGTTCCTGATGCCTCGAAAACCCCCTTGTCATTTCCGAAGATTATACGGCTTCTGTCATTCGGGTCAATGCATAATGCTGTGATTGATGTACCTATATCATTTTCATCGGATTCTGTTTCAAAATAATCATTTTCACTGTCATAGAATGATTTCCACGACTCTCCTGCATCATATGTTATGTATATATTTTCTTTGGGATAATGATATCCCAGAGTTGAAACCGCTATTATATTCGGATTTTCGCTGTCAACGGATATTGCACCGAAACCGCTCCCGGCTGTTGAATCAGTCGGTGATATATTTTTGAATTCATTTTTCTGCGGATTATATACATATACCGCACCGTTTCCGGGGTCTGGTTCTGGAGTTGCATTGTTATTGAATACCATGTATATCTTACCGTCAGACGCCATTTCAGCCTGTACAGGATATAATCCTGCAAGACCTGTATCAACCGCATCCCATGTTATACCGGTATTTTCGGATTTATATACAGTATATCCTTCAACATCGGCAACTCCTGCATATATGTTAAGTGTAGGACTGCCCTTTCCTCCTGATTCCTCATCGAAAAGCACCCACATTATTCCAATATCGGCTGTATTCTGTGCAAAGTTTCCCGTTGTATTGAATGACGGAACGAGCGTCCATGTTTCACCATAATTTCCGCTTTTCCACATACCGTCTGAACGGCTTCCATAATATATGGTTTTGTTGTCATTCGGGTCTATTGCAAGACGTTCACCGCAGCCACGTCCCTCTGCATCTCCTCCGCATTTGAATGAAAGGTCAAATCTTTTCCATGTATTTCCGTAATCTTCTGAGCTGAATATTGCTCCGTTTTCATTTCCGTCAAGCGAACCGCATACCATATATACTCTGTTCGGCTCGGAATTATCCGTTGCAATGCTTTCAACGCTCATAAGACCGCTTTCATCTGATTTCAGAAAATCGGTCATTGAAATCCATTCTCCAAGCTCGGTATCATATCGGAATGCACCTCCGTTTTCAGTCCTTGCATACATAAGACCTTTTTCTGTCTTATTGCATACTATGCCTGCAACATATCCGCCGCCGCTTATATCAAGCGTATCCCACTGGTATACGTCATCGGAAGTGTCAGCAACAACTGCTGTATTTTCATTCTGCGGTTCTGCTTCAGTTTTATTGAATATATTCTTTATTTCAGAAACATCAAGACTGCATGATGAAAATACACCTGCAATACATAAGGAAGAAACAGCTGCAAATATCTTTTTTTTCATAGCCATCGGATATATTTACCTCCTGAAATTTTATTCTACTCTATACAATAATATACAAAAAATCCGCAATAGTCAACTGTTTTTCAATAAAATTCCATTTTTATTTTAAAAAATTTTATGTAAACAACGTGAGTTCGATAGATTTATTTTGTAATGGCGAACTATATTCGCCAGT
>JBJEQS010000113.1:0-3118 GCA_051881875.1 Oscillospiraceae bacterium | reverse complement strand
TTTTTGGCAACCTTTTTATAAAAAAAGGTTGGGCGGCTGAAAGCCGCCTGATGAATTTTGCAGTAAATATAATTTTATTGAACTCACGTTAATTAATATTTTTTGCAATTTGAATGACAATTCTGACAGCCGCAGGAACAGTATTTTCCTTTTTTAATATCCCTTATTTTTTTCGATATTACGAATATACAGTAAGCGGCAATAATGCCGATTATTATTATGCCTGCCATATAATACCTCCAATCTGATACACAGCAAATGAAACAACCCATGCGACAGCGGTCTGGAATATTATTGAAAATATTGCATATTTCCATGATTTTGTTTCAGATTTGATTGCGGCGATTGATGCGATACATGGAACATATAAAAGACAAAATACCATGAGTGAATATGCATTAAGAGCAGTAAATCCAATATCGGATAACTGTGAAGCAAGCTGAGCCATTCCGGCTTCGGAATTGACATTTGCAACACCGAAAAGAACGCTTGTGCTTGATACAACAACCTCTTTGGCGAATATTCCTGAGATAAGAGCAATGGAAATCTGCCAGAATCCCAGACCGACAGGTTTAAGCAGAGGAACTATTGATTTGCCGATTAATCCTGCAAAGCTCTGAGAAACATCTTCTGTAAAGCCCGACATACCATAATTCATAAGAACCCATAAAATAATTGATGCAACGAAAATTGTAGTACCTGCCTTTGTAAGATAATCCTTTACCTTATCCCATACATATATTGCAACGCTTCTTGCATTTGGAGTTTTATATTCCGGTAATTCGATAAGCAGACTGTTCATATCATTTTTGTTTTTTGATATTTTACTGAAAATGAGAGATATAAGTATTGCCATAATAAGTCCGATTATGTACATTGAATATGCCGCAAGCATTTTATATTTTCCGAAAAACATTCCTGAAAACAATACATATATCGGAAGTCTTGCACTGCATGACATAAACGGAGTAACGAGTATGGTTTTTATTTTGTCATTGTGGTTTTCAAGAGTTCTTGAAGCCATAACAGCCGGAACAGTACAGCCGAATCCTAAAAGCATAGGAATAAACGCTCTGCCCGATAATCCGAGTTTTCCCATAAGACCGTCCATTACATATGCCACTCGTGACATATAACCGCTGTCCTCAAGGAATGCAAGTGCAAGGAAAAGTATGAATATATTCGGCAGGAACATGAGAATTCCGCCCACACCTGATATTATGCCGTCAACTATAAGCGAATGGGCAGTATCTCCTGCATTTATGCTCTCAAGGAATAATGATACCGTATTTTGAAACCATTCAAGGCATACGCCCAATCCGTCTGCAAGGAAATCTCCCACAGTGAATGTAAGGAAAAATACAAGAGCCATTATTGCGAAAAATACCGGCATACCCCATATTCTGTGGGTGAGTACGCTGTCTATTTTATCGGTAAGCAAAGCCTTTTCGGTCTTGTTTACAAGAACCTCCTCAATTATTTCTTCAATGAAATCATATTTCTGATTGATAATTTCCTTTTCATAGCTTTTAGCGGCAATATCGGAAATATCAACAGGATATTTTTCCATGACATCATCATCATATTCAAGAAGCTTTATTGCATACCAGCGTATATTTGGAATATTACCGTATTTCAGATTAATTCTCTCTGAAATCATGGCAATCTTTTTTTCAATATCATCACTGTAAACAACAACGTGCTGTTGATGAAGCGGATTATCTGAAGCATGACTGTGTTCAGTAGCGTCTGTCGGCTTATTTTTATGATGAGCAACAGCGTGCATAAGCACATCAAGTCCCTTGCGTTTCCTTGCACTGACAGGAACAACAGGTATTCCAAGCATTTCAGGCAGACGGTGCATATCAATTTCCATGCCGCGTTCCTCAACTATGTCCATCATGTTCAGAGCCAGTACAACAGGTTTTCCGAGTTCAATAAGCTGGAGTGTGAGATATAAGTTTCTTTCGAGAGATGATGCATCAGCGACATCAACAATTACATCAACATCATCTTCAAGTATGTACTGTCTTGAAAGGCGTTCCTCCATGGTATATGAAGTAAGGCTGTATATACCGGGGAGGTCAACAAGCTTGTAATCGTGGTTATGGTATCTGAAAGCACCTTCTTTTTTTTCAACAGTAACTCCGGGCCAATTTGCGACTTTCAGCTTAGCACCTGTGTATGCATTAAAAAGAGTAGTTTTTCCGCAGTTCGGATTACCGATAAATCCGACATTGACGGTTTTTTCCTTTACAGCGTTATCCATATATCAGACAGCCTCCTTTTCAACCAGTATGCCATCGGAAATATCCCTGCCTATTGCAAAGCGAGTTCCTCTTATGCGGATAATCATAGCACCGGTACGTTTTTTATTGATTATTTCAACAAACGAACCCTGAATAAGACCGAGTGCTTCAAGACGGCTCTCAGTATCTTTTTTGATTGAAATATCGGAAACGATATATTTTTTTCCAATATCACCATCAGTAAGCTTCATAAAAATCCTCCTTAAAATAAGTTAGCTTTCGCTAACAATTTTATCATTAAAATATTGATTTGTCAAGTATATATTAATATTAATGTGAGTTTGACAGAAAAATTTTAAAAAAAATAACCGCAAAATAAAAGTTTTTGTCCAGCTTTTTGTGGTAAGTTGCCGCTTCCGGTTTTGAATGTTATATTTATTTTGTGGTCGAGCCGTAAGAAAAAAATTATAAGTAAATAAAGCAACAAAAATAAAAGTTTTTGTCCAGCTTTTTTCAAAAAGCTGGTGGGGTCAAGGTGCAAAGCCCTTGTCGCCGTCCGCAGACGGCGAAACTCCAGGGGGTGCGGGGGCGAAGCCCCTGCCTTTCAATTCGTTCAAAAAAGTTTTTTGTCAAACTTTTTCCAAAAAAAGTTTGGTCGGCTGCAAGACGACTGTCGAAATTTCCAGTAAACTAAGACGGGCGACCAATGGTCGCCCCTACAAAAATAATCCATCAAATTTACATTAAATAGCAATATTTTAGGGGATTGATATAAATTTATCAAATTTACATTACATATGATTTTTATAATGTGTTTTAAGTTACCCCAAAAACCACAAACAAAAGTTGAAAAAAGCCGCATAGATACG
>JBJEQS010000112.1:0-3123 GCA_051881875.1 Oscillospiraceae bacterium | reverse complement strand
TAAAGACTGGCGAATATAGTTCGCCATTACAAAATAAATCTATCGAACTCACGTTAAAAAAGACTGATGAAAAAGTCAAATGCCGCATACAAAATTATGTATGCGGCATTTGCGTTGAATAAAGAAAAAAGATGTACTGTTTTCAGTACATCTTTTTTATATAGCGAAAATTAATCTTCTTTGTTTTCTTTTTTCTTTTTATCGTCAGTTTTTTTATCATCATCGGAAGTTTTTGCAGCAGCAGATTTTTCCTTGGCAGTCAGATTTTCCTGAACAGCCCAGAGTTTTACTCTGATTTTATTTCTGTCGCCGCCTGTTTCAATTACGATTGTATCTTCGCTTGTTTTTCTTACGACTATACCAACAATACCGCCGATTGTTACAATTTCATCACCTATTTCAAGGCTGTTTCTCATATCTTCAGTTTCTTTTTCCTTTTTCTTCTGAGGACGCATGAACACAAAATAGAAGAAAAGCATTATAATCACTAAAGGAAGCAGACTTCCGATAAGTGATGCAGCGGTCATTTCACCACTTTGTGCAGTTGTTGTCATTACAGTCATCATCATATGTTTTCTCCCTCCGAATCTGAAAAATTATTTTTCTTTTATATACTTGTCAATTGAAGCAGCAGCAGTTTTTCCTGCACCCATTGCAAGAATTACAGTAGCCGCACCTGTTACAGCGTCACCGCCTGCATATACTCCCTCTCTTGTTGTGAGCATATCTTCATTTACCACAAGACAGCCACGCTTGTTTGCTTCAATTCCTGTGGTTGTTGTGCGGATAAGAGGATTGGGTGATGTACCGATTGACATGATAACAGTATCAACATCAAGCATATAGTTTGAACCCTCAATTTCCTTAGGTCTGCGTCTTCCGCTTTCATCAGGTTCACCGAGTTCCATTCTGATACATTCCATACCATTTACACGACCATTTTCATCACCTGTGATTCTGACAGGGTTGTTGAGGAGGAGAAATTCAACTCCTTCTTCCTTCGCATGATGAACTTCTTCCTTTCTTGCAGGAAGTTCAGCTTCTGAACGTCTGTATACAATGTAAACGTGTTCAGCACCCATTCTCAAAGCACTTCTTGCAGTATCCATTGCAACGTTTCCGCCGCCCACTACTGCAACTGATTTTGATTTGATTACAGGAGTGTCATAATCCTCACGATAGCCTTTCATGAGATTAATTCTTGTGAGATATTCATTTGCGGAGCATACGCCAACAAGTCCCTCGCCCTCAATGCCCATGAAGTTCGGAAGACCTGCACCTGAACCGATAAATATAGCTTCATAGCCCATTTCCATTATATCGTCAACTGAAAGAACTTTTCCGATAACCATGTTTGTCATGATTTCAACTCCGAGAGCCTTGAGAGTTTTGATTTCTTTCTGAACAATAGCCTTTGGAAGTCTGAATTCGGGGATACCATACATAAGAACTCCGCCTGCTGTATGGAATGCTTCAAATATAGTAACCTGATAGCCAAGTCTTGCAAGGTCACCTGCACAGGTAAGACCTGCCGGCCCTGCACCTACAACAGCTACCTTATGACCATTTGAAACCGGCTTTTCAACAGTATTGACTTTCTGTTCCATCATATAGTCAGCGGCAAATCTTTCAAGTCTGCCGATAGCAACAGGCTCACCCTTAATGCCTCTTACACATTTTCCCTCACACTGATTTTCCTGAGGACAAACTCGTCCGCATATTGCAGGAAGACCGTTTGTTGAAGTGATTATATCATATGCACCCTTAAAATCTTCATTTTTAATACACTGAATGAATTCAGGTATTCTTACACCGACAGGACAGCCGTTCATACATGGCTTATTCTTGCAGTTAAGACATCTTTCAGCTTCTTCCATAGCCATGGCTTTGGAATATCCGAGAGTAACTTCTTCAAAATTCTTTGCTCTGACAGCCGGGTCCTGTTCAGGCATAACTACTTTATTCAATGACATATTAGGCATTTTCAGCACCTCCGAAACCATTCATCATGCGGCAGGCGTGTTCCTGCTCTCTGTAAACGGCATTTCTTTTTGCAAGTTCATCAAAATCAACCTCATGACCGTCAAAGTCAGGGCCTTCAACGCAGGCATAGCGGATTTTTCCGCCAACTGTTACACGGCAGCCGCCGCACATTCCTGTACCGTCAATCATGATAGGATTGAGAGAAACAATAGTTTTTATACCGTATGGACGTGTAACCTCACATACAAATTTCATCATAGGTATAGGGCCGATAGCTATTACAGCATCATATTCCGCACCGTCCTCAATCTGTTTTTTGAGTATATCGGTTACAAAGCCCTTTGTACCCTTTGAACCGTCATCTGTTGCAAGATAGAAATTATTGCAGACTTTTTTGAATTCGTCCTCAAGGATAACAATATCTTTGTTTCTGAAGCCTGCGATTACATCAACAGAAACACCTTTTTCAAAAAGCTGTTTTGCCTGAGGATATGCAATAGCACAGCCGACTCCGCCGCCGATAACACAAACTTTTTTTACATTTTCATCAAGATGAGTAGGAACTCCGAGAGGTCCTGTTACATCAAGAATACTGTCGCCCTCTGAAAGTGTGGCGAGATGTTCGGTAGTTTTGCCGACAATCTGGAATATAATAGTAATAGTTCCCATTTCTCTGTCATAATCAGCGATAGTAAGAGGAACTCTTTCGCCTTGTTCATCAATTCTGAATATTATGAACTGACCTGCCAGAGCTTTTTTTGCAATGAAAGGAGCTCTTATATCCATAAGTACAACTGAATCATTCAGTGCTCTTTTATGAACAATTTTATACATTTTACAACTCTCCCTTAATTCGATTAAATCTGCGGAAAAAATCAGCAGATTTTCAGATATACAAATGAATGAATACAATGCTGTTATGCAATGCAATACTATTTCATTTTATCATATTTTCATGAAATTTGCAATACTTATTAATGAGATAAAGAATATTTTTTATGAAAAAATAAAACAGATAAATTGAATTCGATGGTTTATTCTGTAGGGGCGACCACTGGTCTCCCGTTGTGTTTTTAGGAAATTTCATTGTTTCTGTTCTGCGAACTGCGTTCGCACAAACTTTTTTTGGAAAAAGTTTGA
>JBJEQS010000111.1:0-3133 GCA_051881875.1 Oscillospiraceae bacterium | reverse complement strand
TTTCGATAAACCGCAACGGGCGACCACTGGTCGCCCCTACAGCGATTAAACCATCAAACTCACGTTATGTTAAGGCAAATCAAAAAGGAGTGAACCATATGAGTTCACCCCTTATTGAATTCATATAATATACCGACGCTTTATGCTTTTGCCAGTATCATATTTTTTATAATACACAAATCAAATACATCAATATTTCCGTTATTGTTTATATCAGCGGCTTCTGTGTCAATATCTTCCGATATGTCTAAAAGATATTTTTTGAGCATTGTCAAATCCTTTACAGTAAGTTCTCCGTCATTGTCAATATCGCCGATAATCTTTTCAGGAACAGGCATTGCCTCGGTTATAAGCTTCCATTTCTGACATTCACTGTTTGTAGTTTCCCACTGCTGAATATTTGCACCGCCGTCCTTTGAGGCATATGCTGTTTCAACAAGGCGGGTATCCTGCGAAGCATGAGTGATTATGCTGTATGAGCCGTCAATATTTTTTGTAAATCTGAAAAGCTGACTGCTGTTATCTGCTGAATATTCAGATATGCTGATATTTCCGCCGTTTTCACTGCTTTCAGCCTGCATTGCATAATTTTCATCATTCAGCGAACAAATCCAGTAGTAATTGTCTGAACCGAACTCCTTTAAAATCCATTTCTGACAGTCAAGACCATTTGATGTCCACTGCTGAATGTTAGAATCATTTTCCATTTTTCCGTTTACAATATCCATAACAAGACCGGAATTTACGTTTTCAAATGTATATACAACGCTTGTATCCATCTTAGTGCCGGGGTTTGATACAGGCTCAAGTATCCAGTCCTGACAGCTTGCACCGTTTACTTCCCACTGCTGAATGTTAGCACCCGATGATTTATCCGCACCGCTTACTTCAATTGCTGAATTATTATCTGAAATCTTTGTGAGTATCTTATAGCTGTTATCGGAATTCATTGTAAGCATGAACTGCTGATTGTTTCCGCCGTTGTACTGATAAATGTCAATATTAGTGCCGTTGTCTGACTTTTTGGCTGCAACATCAAGCACATATGTACCTCCGTCACCTACGCATGAGGATATGTAATAATATCCATCTCCTGCACTGTAAAATTTCCATATGTCATGTACGGATTTTCCGTCTGAACCCCACTGATGTACATTTGCATTATTCTCTGCTGATGCATTTTCCACCTGCATATACAAGCCTGAATTTACATTCTTTATGCGGTATGCAGCACCTTCACTGAAGCTTGCCGCAGATGGTTCGTCCGGAGTAAAAGGTTCGCTTGGAGCAGTATTGAATCCGGCACTCGGAACGCCCTTGCTGCCGAAACGCAGATACATCATATTTCCGTTTGATGTCTGACAGCCGCTGTAAGATGAGCAGTAATTCTTTGCCTGTGCGGCGGTTAATGAAACATAGCTGTAATTTGAAGTCGGACGCCATGTGCAGTTCTGGGCATATCCTTCAATGGTTGTACGCTTGCAGTTTACGAATTCAGAGCCTGTTTCGGCATATGAACCGGGATATGTGACGGTGTTCCAGTCGCAGATAACATTTCCATTGATAGAACCGCCGTCATAGTAGCAGTTTTCAGCGAATATCTTGCAGGCTGTATGTACTGTATAAGCCATGCTGAATGTGTTTACATAGTTATTGAGAGAATGGAAATAACCGTATCTCATAAGCCCCGGTCCACGAGTTATGGTGTTAGTGAACTGGTTGCCGATAATCGACATTCTGGGGAAATTGTTGTAATTGTTGTATGAGTTTTCATCATCGGCAGGATAGCCGAGAATAACTCCGTATTCATGCAGACCGAATGAACTGTCTGATACTGTACAGTAATCCGCATCATAACAGCAGGCAAGGAATTTATCCCAGTCGGGAACATCTTCACCCTGTGTATTTACTGCCGAATGTCCTGTAAATGTTACATGGTCAACCCAGAGATTTTCGCCTGAACCGAAGTATACAACGATTGAGTCATTGCCGTTTGATTTTTCATCATGCTGCAAATCAAAGTTCTTGATAATGACATTGTTGCCAACACCATTTTTTGATGATGTGCAGAACTGAACATTTCGCATCGTATGAGCACCATAGCTGCCTATGATGGTCTTGTTGCTGTGGACATATATTCTGCCGTCAGGACAGTAGTAATGGTTCTGGGAGTCCATCGTAAGATTGGTAACGCTTATATCCTTTGTTACAACGATAGTATAAGGAGTATCGGAGGTTGCATATTTTTTCAGCTCATCGAAAGTAGACGCTTCAACGACTTCGCCGAATAATCCGCCGATATTTCCTGCCTTGATGCTTCCTGTGTTGTCATCAAAACAGTATCCTGCAAAACCCTGCAATCCGTCTGAATTAAGAAGCCACAGCTGATTGTCAGCACCCGTATAGGCTGATAATATCATTCCCGATGTATCCTGAGTGAGTGCGAGGTTGGTATCGGAATAGTTTACAATCTTGTAATATAATCCGTTGCCGAGGCGGTCATTTTCAACGGGTATGATATACCAGTGCTGTGACTGATGTGATTCACTTCCGTACATGATAACGCTTGTACCGCTTTTAACGCTGTATCCGTTTGGTGTGAGAAGTCTGCCCGATTCCGCATTGCAAAGCTTGAAAAATGTACCTTTTGAGTCAGTGCCTACCATGTCAAAACGCCATGATGGTGAAAGGTCATTGCCAAGAGCCTTTACCGAGAGAGATGAGCCGTCTGATGTGCCATTTTCGGTAAGCACCTTTGAATTATCCTTTACAGCGATATTCATAAGCTGCATGGGATAATCGGTTGATATTGCATCAACGGTTAAAGCAGTTATGCCGTTAAAGCAGAATAACGGCAGAAGCCATGCGGCAAGCAGTATCATTGACAAAGCAAGAGCCTGCCGCATACGTTTTAAAGTTTTCATTGATTAAACCTCCTTGAATAGTTATTTTAAGAGAGATAAAATACGCTTATTTTATTATATCATAGAAAATCAGCAATTGTCAATGTTAAACAAAATATTTGAAATGTAACGATAATATTATCAAATTTATACAATAATATGAATGTCAGTAATAAAACGTGATTTCGACAATCCCAAAATAAAAGTTTTTGCCCAGCTTTTTGCGGCGA
>JBJEQS010000110.1:0-3152 GCA_051881875.1 Oscillospiraceae bacterium | reverse complement strand
GCCGCAAAAAGCTTGACCAAAACTTTTATTTTTGGTTATCGAACTCACGTTAAAATAATTATATCACAGATTTTGATGTAATTCAATGGAATAATATTCTGATTATGGCACATAATAAGGAAAAGATTTCTGAAAGGGGTTTTTCTTATGAAAAGAATAGCTGTTATGTGTTTCCTTACAGCTCTTGCCGTATCAGGAGCATTTATTTCATCATATGTTTATGAAACTGAACTGCCGAAAGCATCAGTTACTGCAATGGCTGATATTAAATTTACAGAGCAGGTATCGGCTTCGGGGAATATCGTTGAATATAATGACGAATTATGCGTTTCTGCTGCTATAAGCCAGAACGATATAACAAAAATAAGGACAGGTCAGCGTGTATCAATTACAGGCAGAGGTATTAAGGAATGTTATGGAACGGTTGAAAACATATCCGATACCGCAAGAACACGAATGAACGGCATGACGGAGGAAACTGTTGTTGATGTGCGTATCAGTTTTGACGAGGACAGCGACCTTACAGATATAAAAAACGGCTATACAGTGCGTATAAGGATTGATGTGTCAGATGAAAAGGACATCGGAGTAGTGCCTTATAAGGCAGTTCATAGTGATGATGACGGCAGGGAATTTGTATATGTTTTCAGTAATGGAATGTCGGTGAAAAAATATATTGAAACAGGTCTTGAAACATCTGAGGGAATAGAAATTCTTTCAGGAATAAGTCATTACGATACAGTGCTTATATCGGAGGGCGATGGTCTTTCTGACGGTGAATATGTTAAGATAGGGGAATAATCGTATATGTTCAGCATTGTATGGAAAACAATAACACAGCTTATGCAGAACCGTCTGAAATTTTTTCTGACAGTGGGCGGAATTGCAGTAGGTGTTATGTCAGTAATCGTAATATATTCAGCAGGCGAAACAGGCAAAAAAGAGATTGATGATATGCTTAGCGGAATGGGCATGAACTGCATTATTTTGTCGGGTGAAGTCAGCAATACTGACGGTCTTGATGAGAGTGATTTGGACAGTATAAGAAATATGGATAATGTGGACAATGCCATGCCGCTTATGAATACAATAACATACTGCAAGACTGATGATTTGCAGGATTCGGTTGAGTGTATGCTGTGGGGAGTAAATGAGGAAGCTGACAATGTAATTGACCTTGATGTTAAATACGGCAGAATGATAAACAAAGGTGATGTTGCTGTTAAGGCTGATGTCTGTATAATCGACAGTGCATTGGCTGAAAAGCTTTATAACAGGGAGGATATAACAGGAAAAGCAATAGGAATTGTAATGAATAATCATGTAAGATATTATACAGTAGTAGGAATAGTTGACAACGGGGTGAGTATGCTGCAGTCAATGTTCGGCGGAGTTATACCCTCATTCATATATATTCCGTATACATCAATGCAGAATGATACAGCACAATACTGCTTTAATCAGATAGCTGTGAGAACGAATGATGGCAATTCCGATATTGAGCAGGATATAAAGCGTGTTGTCAGTGCGGAGCATGATTTTAAATCGGATATAGAGGTGAGCAGTTTTCTCAGCAGAAAGGACACACTCTCTGATATTATGAATGTAATAACGATTGTACTTGCGGCTATTGCCGCCATTTCCCTGATAGTTTCGGGAATATCTGTGATGAATATAATGCTTGTATCCGTTAATGAGCGAATAAGAGAGATAGGCATAAAAAAATCACTGGGAGCGAAAAATATTGATATAGCACTGGAATTCCTTGCGGAATCTGTCGCCATAACATTTACAGGAGGAATTATGGGTGTGCTGGCAGGAGTGATTATGGTTATAATCGGCGGAAAAATTATGGGAATGAAAGTTTTGCTTAACATAAATTTCCTTATTTTTGCATTAATATTCTCTGTCGCAACCGGAATAATTTTCGGGGTATATCCAGCCTGCAAAGCAGGACGCATGAATCCGGTTGACGCATTAAGAGGTTGACAAATCCCGTCAATACAGCATTTGCAGCCTATGAAACTATTGGTTGCGTGAGGTAAAGCAGAGTATGTTGCATATTTTTTCATAATCATGTATAATAAACACAGTAGAAAAAATATCAGGAGGTACATGATTATGGATATTTACACAGCAAATAAATTAGTAGAATTAAGAAAAGCAAATAATCTTTCACAGGAGGAGCTTGCACAGCATCTCAATATAAGCCGTCAGGCAGTATCAAAATGGGAGCGTGCAGAGTCCTCTCCTGATACGGATAATCTTATTGCACTTGCAAAGCTATACAGAATATCACTTGATGAACTGTTTGAAATAAATGTTAAAACATTTGTATGTGAAAATAATGAAACTCAGGATAATTCAAGAAAAACTATAAGCCTTAGAAAAGAAGATGATGACGGAATAAATCAGATATTTTCCGAAAGAACATCATCAGCGAATGACGGTGAGATATATCCTCAGGCTGAAATCGTAAGTGAGGAATATCCAAGAGCAGAAAATGTTGAGGAAATATATCCCAATGATAGCAATAATACTTCATATAAGCAGAGCTTTAATGCAAATAATTATGCTGTTCCGCCTGTACAGCCGAATGTTAATATACAGACATTTGACAATATTAACAGTGTTGATACACAAAGCAAAAAGAAAAAATTCAGATTTATTGATATGAATTCATATGATAACGGTGAAAACAGAAATATCAATTTCAGACTGCTCTATCTTTTCCCATATTATGCAGTTGCGGCAATAATATTTTTTGTGCTGGCTTGCAGTGCTTTAGGAGATATCGAGATAGGCTGGGCAGATTTGAGTGATATGTCATATCTTTCATTTTTGACAATACCGCTGTATTATACGGGAGTAGCCGCATTGCAGAAAAGAAATCTGAACTGCTTCTGCTATCCTGTGCTTGCAGTAATCCTTATGCTTCTGGGACTTCATATAACAGGAAGCGGTGCATCACTTGCGGCACTTGCAACCATACCTTTCTACTATTTTGGTGTTGAGGTACATAATACTAAAAAGAAAAACAAGCGTTAAAATATTGCACATAAATACAATGTTTTTTTAATGATTAATGTAAAAAATGCCACGCAAATCAATTTTCAAAAACTTGACAGATATGGTATAATAAAAATATGAAA
>JBJEQS010000109.1:0-13599 GCA_051881875.1 Oscillospiraceae bacterium | reverse complement strand
AATGGGCGAACGCAGTTCGCACCTGCATAAATAAACCTGTCGAACTCACGTTAATATAAATAAAAAAACCTCTGAATTACAGAGGTTTTTAATTTTATATAAAAAAATCAGTCACCGAAAATCGCAAGATTGCGGAGTATAGTTTTTTTACCACGCCAATTATATGCACTTGCCTTTATTCTTTCATCAACCTCATTGCTTTTAAGAAAGTGATGAGCTGAATCTATAAATTCATCAATATATGTTTCCTGAACATTTCTGTTCATAGGGCATACAGTCTGACACATATCACAGCCCCATACAAGACCATTCTTTTTTATAATCTCTGTTTCTTCCTCAGAAAGTTCACCTTTTTTCTGAGTAATCGCTGAAACGCATATATCCTCATTGACTGTACCATTGCATAAAGCACCTGACGGACATTTCTTTCTGCACATTCCGCAGTGAATACATGATGCCTCATGGACAACTGTATCTACAGCAATATCCGTTACTATTTCACCAATAAAAACGTATGAACCATATTTCTCTGTAATAAGCAGACCATTATCTCCTAAAACACCTATTCCAGCCTTTACAGCGGCATCTACCTCATGAACCGGTGAATTATCAGAAAATGCACTAAAAATACCTCCTGTAAATTCTGAAAGTTCATTAGCCGCATTTTCAAGCATATTCATAACAACATAATGATAATCCTTCACGCTCGCATAGTATGAGAGATTTCTTCTGCCCTTTTCACTTATAAAATAAGGAAAAGCACAGACTATCACTGTCTTTGGATTTTCAGGAAGACGCTTCTTTGCCCTGCATTCAATTAAAGGTTTTAAACTATTAAAAGAACAGAAACCATATATTTCTATACCGTTTTGTCTTATACATTTATCTACGGTCTTATGAAAGTCCGCATTCGTCATAATCTTTCCATTTTTCTATATATGCCTTATTTTTCTTTATCTTTGAAATAAAGAATCCTGTTACTGAGATGATGACTGCAACAGAAAGCAACAGAGTAGAAACAGTACTTATTATCAATGCTTTGCTTTCATTACTCTCTTTATTTTTATCCATAAATAACCTCTCCTTTCAAAGCACTGAAATGCAACGGGCGGAAATAACAACCGCCCGAAACATTTATTTCAGCGGAACACTTTCAGGAACAGATTAGTCCTGATTAGCTTCAATGTAATTTACGATATCGCCAACTGTTTTTATTTTTTCAACAGCTTCATCAGGGATTTCGATATCAAATACTTCTTCGATTGACATAACAAGGTCAACTGTATCAAGTGAATCTGCACCAAGGTCTTCTGTAATGTTTGAATCCATTGTTACCTTATCAGCATCTACGTCGAGCTGGTCAGCTACGATTTCTTTGAGTTTGTCAAATATCATTGTTAATAACCTCCAAAAATTTTTCTTTGATATTTTATATATAATGACTGTAATATTCAGCCAATTATACCATAAATAAGGCTACTCAGAAAATTCGCCTATTTTTCTAAATTTAGTATATCGTTCATTGAGTAAAACGTCAATACTTTTTTCAGATTTTTCTATCGTTTTTTCTAACAAATATTCTTTGATATTTTCAGACATTTTGCACAAATCATTATGAGCACCGCCGATTGGCTCAGGAATTACAGTCTCTGCAATGCCCAGTTCTATCATATCTTCAGAGGTTATGTGCATGATTTCACAAGCCTCTTTCTCCTTACCGGCATCTTTCCAGAGTATGCTTGCAAATCCTCTCGGAGATATTACGGAGTATATTGCATTTTCAAGCATGGCAAGCTCATCGCATACACCGAGAGCCAATGCACCGCCGCTTCCTCCTTCTCCGAGAACGATTGATATAATCGGAGTTTTAAGCATCATCAGTTCAGCAAGATTTCTGGCAATTGCCTCACCCTGACCACGTTCCTCCGCCTCTATACCGCAGAATGCCCCCGGAGTATCTATGAAGAATATTACAGGTCTGTGGAATTTCTCAGCCTGTTTTGCAAGCCTTAAAGCCTTTCTGTAACCCTCGGGGTGAGGCATGGCGAAGTTTGATTTCTTGTTTTCAGTGATATTTCTGCCTTTTACCTCTGCAATGACGGTTACAGGCATATCACCAAGCCTTGCAATTCCGCCTATTACAGCACCGTCATCACCATAATATCTGTCGCCGTGCATTTCATAGAAATCATCAAATATATTCGGTATATAATCCCTTATGGTCGGACGGTTCTTATGACGTATCAGTCCGAGGCGTTCCCATGCGGTAAGCTTTCCGGTTTTGTTTTCCATAAATTCACCCCGTTACTTTTCTTTATGATAGCCATGCAGGCTTAAAATATGAGAAAGAGTTGTTCTCATGGTTTTTCTTTCAACAATCATATCAACAAATCCCTTTTCCATAAGGAATTCAGCAAGCTGAAAATCATCTGGGAGATGCTGTTTGATTGTGCCTTCTATTACACGTCTGCCTGCAAAGCCTATGAGAGCCTTTGGTTCAGCTATTATTATATCCCCGAGAGATGCAAATGAAGCCGTTACACCGCCTGTTGTAGGGTCTGTAAGGACTGTTATGAACAATCCTCCTGCTTCATTGTGCTTTGCAATCGCACCTGATGTCTTTGCCATCTGCATAAGGGAAACAATGCCCTCCTGCATTCTCGCACCGCCCGAGGCTGTAAATGCGATTATCGGGAGATGTCTTGCTGTTGCGGTTTCAAATGCTCTTGTGAGCTTTTCGCCGACAACGCTTCCCATTGAAGCCATCATGTATCGTGAATCCATAATGGCGATTATAACACGTCTGCCTCTTATTTTGGCTTCACCTGTTATTACAGCGTCATTAAGACCTGTCTTTTCACGCAGAGCCTGCTGCTTTTCATCATATTCTGGAAAATCAATCGGATTTTTACTTCTCATATCCGCATCGAATTCGATAAATGAATCCTTGTCAACAGTTGCAGCAAGTCTTTCCATTGCAGTAAGTCTTGCATGATAGTTGCACTTGGGGCATACCTTTCCGAGCTGTTCCATTTCGTCCTCAGATGTTGAATTCTGACATCTCGGACATTTCCACATGACAGTTTCAGGAACACACGCTGTTGATGTACCTGCATCAACCGGAGAGTCGTCATTGAATCTCTGCTTTACAAGCTTGAAAAGGTCTTCAAGTCCTACTTTTCCACTCATTACAGTTCACCTTTCCTTATAAGTTCATTCAGGAAACCATTGTCATAATCGCCTTTTTCAAAGAATTCATTTCTTATGAGTTCAAGCTGGAAGTCGATATTTGTATCAACGCCATCGACTATGAATTCGGCAAGGGCACGTTTCATCTTCATAATTGCCTCATCTCTTGTTTTGGCGTGTACAATCAGCTTGGCAATCATTGAATCGTAGTAAGGCGGAATCGTATAGCCCTGATAAACAGCACTGTCAACTCTTATTCCCGGACCTCCCGGAATGTGCAATGCTCTGATTGTACCCGGTGACGGACGGAAATTCAGTGATGGATTTTCCGCATTTATACGGCACTCTATCGAATGACCGATTATGGTTATATCGTCCTGAGTAAAATCAAGAGGTTCGCCTGAAGCAACCTTTATCTGACTTTTTACAAGGTCTATTCCTGTAACGAATTCGGTTACAGGGTGTTCAACCTGAATTCTTGTATTCATTTCCATGAAATAAAAATTCCTGTCTGCATCAACGAGGAATTCAATTGTACCTGCATTCTGGTATCCGCACACCTTGGCAGCCTTTACAGCGGCTTCTCCCATTTTTCTGCGGAGTTCTTCAGTCATAACAGGGCTTGGAGTTTCCTCAAGAACTTTCTGATTTCTTCTCTGCATACTACAGTCACGTTCACCGAGATGAACAACATTTCCATGCTCATCAGCCATAATCTGCACTTCAATGTGACGTGGTCTGATGATGAATTTCTCGATATACACAGAGTCATCACCGAAGAAATTCTTTGCCTCCTGCTGAGCAATGGTAAGCTGGCTTTCGAGTTCATCTTCCGATTCAACCAGTCTGATACCTCTGCCGCCTCCGCCCGCTGATGCCTTTACAAGTACGGGATAACCTATTTTTGCCGCAGTTGCCTTGGCATCATCAAGGCTTTTAACAGCTCCCTCCGAGCCGAGAATTACGGGAACTCCTGCATTTTTCATAGTTTCCTTGGCTCTTGCCTTGTCGCCGAGCATTTCGATTGATTCTGGGGAAGGACCTATAAATTTTATATTATGCTCACGGCAGAGCCTTGCAAATTCGGCATTTTCCGAGAGAAAACCAAATCCCGGGTGTACTGCATCACAGCCTGTAATCATGCAGGCTGATATGATGGCATTCATATTGAGATAGCTGTCAGCAACGGACTGCGGTCCTATACATACAGCTTCATCGGCAATCTGAGCGTGCAATGCACTCTTATCCGCTGTGGAATATACCGCAACGCAGTGTACACCGAGTTCTCTGCACGCTCTTATGATACGCACAGCAATTTCGCCTCTGTTGGCAATCAACACTTTTTTTATCATAATACTATATCCACCTGATTATTTAAGTGCAAAGGATATTTCGGCAGAAACTGCCTTTTCGCCGTCAACAGTTGCAACAGCCTTTCCTATGCCTATTGAACCTCTTATCTTAACCATTTCGACTTCAAGACGCAGAGTTGCTCCCGGAAGAACCTGTCTTCTGAATTTGGCATTGTTTACTCCGCCGAGGAAACCGATTTTCCCCTTATGCTCGTCCATGCTGAGCATACATACTGCACCTGCCTGAGCAAGCATTTCTATGATAAGTACACCGGGAGTAACAGGATATTCGGGGAAATGTCCCTTGAACCAGTATTCGTCCTTTTTGATATGTTTCAAAGCGACAATTCTTTTGCCCTTTTCCATTTCAATAACTTCATCTATAAGGAGAAACGGGTCACGGTGCGGAATTATTTCCATAATCTGTTCTTTGTTGAGAATTACATCTGACATGATAAAACTCCTATTCTATAATCATGATAGGCTGGTCGAATTCAACAGCCTCACCGTTCTTTACAAGTATCTTTGATACAACACCGTCAAAATCGCTCTGAATTTCATTCATAAGCTTCATTGACTCGATAATCATTATTACATCGCCTTTTTTAACCTTGCTTCCCACTTCAACAAAAGGTGCTTTATCGGGTGCAGGAGCACTGTAGAATGTACCTACAACAGGCGATTTGACAACATTGCCCTTAGGTGCTTCCTCAGCGGCTTCAGCAGCCTTTTCAGGAGCCGGCATCGGCGGCATGACATTTGTCATGCTTACCGGTGCAGGCTGAACAGGTGCAGGCGGAGGTGCCATAACCTTTCTGCCCTCAATAACTATCTCATAATCCTTGTTTCTGACGGCGATTTTTCCGAGCTTGTATTTTGAAACAAGCTCGGCAAGTGTCTTTATTTCATCTATATTGTAAGCCATATGCTTTAATCCTCCAAATTAATCTCTGTATTTTTTAAGGCATAATGTTGCATTATGACCTCCGAATCCGAGTGAATTGGTAAGAGCCGCATTTACCTCCTGTTCAACGTTTCCGTTTACACAGTAATCGAGGTCACATTCCTCATCGGGAACTTTATAGCCTGCTGTCTTATGGATAAGATTATTCTTTACGGAAAGAGCAGTCACAATAGTTTCAACAGCTCCTGCCGCACCGAGAAGATGTCCTATCATGGACTTGGTTGAATTTATCTTTACCTTGTGTGCAGCGTCCTCACCGAGAGCAACCTTTATTGCAGCAGTTTCATACTTGTCATTAAGACCTGTTGATGTGCCGTGAGCATTGATATAATCTATATCATCAGCTGTAAGACCTGCTTCTTCATATGCAAGCTTCATGCCCATACCTGCGGCTGAACCGTCCGGACATGGAGATGTCATATGATATGCGTCACAGGTTGCACCGTATCCGCATATTTCAGCATATATTTCAGCACCTCTTGCTTTTGCGTGTTCAAGTTCCTCAAGCACAAGCATACCGCTTCCCTCACCGAGAACAAATCCGCCTCTTTCCTTATCAAACGGAACAGATGCTCTTTCGAGGTCATCTGACTTTGAGAGAGCCTTCATGTTGTTAAATCCGCCGAGCGTGAATTCTGTGATACAGCTTTCAGTACCGCCGCAGAGGCATACATCAAGGTATCCGTCCTTAATTTTGCGGAATGCTTCACCGATTGCATGAGTTGATGATGCACACGCTGTAACTGTTGCAAAGTTATCGCCCTTGAAACCTGTTCTCATGGCAACAGTACCTGCCGCCATATTTGATATATTCATAGGGATATAGAAAACAGATATTCTTCCCGTACCTTTTTCAAGATACTTTGAATATTCTGCTTCAGTAAGGTCAAGACCGCCTATTCCGCAGCCTATGATTACACCTGCTCTGTAAGGATTGATGTCCTTGAAATCAGAGCCGCTGTCTTTAAGGGCATCTATGGCCGACTTTACTGCAAACTGAGTAAATCTGTCCATACGCTTTGCTTCTTTCTTGTCAACATATTCCGAAAAATCGAAATCCTTTACCTGACTTACGATTTTAATATCGAAATTGCTTGTATCAAATAGATTGTCAGCATATGAGAAGCCTAGCTTTCCCGCTTTTATGTTATTCCAGAATTCGTCCTTGCTGCTTCCTAGGGAATTGACAGTTCCGATTCCTGTAATGACTACTCTTTTTTTCATATATTTTACACTCTCCTGTTTTTCCTGCAATTTATTAACATGAGTTTTATGGGTTTTTGTATTGACGAACTCGTTCGCCCATTGTGGTTTGATGGGAATTTCATCAGGCGGCTTTCAGCCACCCAAACTTTTTTGGAAAAAGTTTGACAAAAAACTTGCGGCGAACCGCCGCTGGCAATTTCGTTGCTTTATTTACTTGTAACATTTTTCTCATGGCTCGACCACATAATTAAGTTATTTTATATTATTACCAAAAAATAATGCGGAATTGACCAATGCGGTCGAGCAAGTAAATAATGAGTTTTCTGAAACTAAGCGGCTGAAAGCCGCTTGCAACGAACCGGAGACGGCGACTCGCCGTTACATTGAAATTCCGCCGCTTACTTCAATAACCTGACCTGTGACATAGCTTGAATCAGGACCTGCGAGGAATGATACAACTCCTGCAATTTCCTCCGGATTGCCGTAACGCTTCATTGCTATAACTTCTATCATAGCATTTCTCTGGTCATCAGTCAAGGCATCTGTCATAGGAGTTTTGATAAATCCGGGTGCAACTGCATTAACTCTTACATTTCTCGGAGCAAGCTCCTTTGCAAGACTCTTTGTCATGCCGATTATTGCAGCCTTTGATGCGGAATAGTTGAACTGTCCTGCCTGACCATACATTCCGACAACTGATGCCATGCTGATTATTCTGCCGCTTCTCTGACGCATCATAACTGCACCTGTGAGCTTCATCATATTGAATACACTTTTCTGATTTACTCTGATAACTGCATCATAATTTTCCTCGGACATTCTTGCGATAAGACCATCTCTTGTAATGCCTGCGTTATTCACAAGAACATCAATGCTTCCGAAACGTTCCTTTACAGCCTTTATCATGCTTTCGCACTGTGCATAATCGGAAACATCAGCCTGAAAACATTCAGCATCAACGCCGAATTTTTTACATTCCTCTGCAACCAGCTGAGCATTTTTCAAATCGTTTTCACTCGGAAAACAGTTTACTGCTATATTATATCCGTCCTTTGCAAGACGCTTTGCGATTTCCGCACCTATTCCCTGTGATGCACCTGTAATCAATGCTGTTTCCATCTCAAAAACCTCCGTATAATAATTATTTGCCGAGCAGCTTTTCAGCCTGTTCGAATATTTCCTCGATAATCTGACTGCATGGTCTTACTTCATTTACAAGACCTGCAATAGCACCGCAGAGGAATGAACCCTCATCAGTATTTCCGTCCTGAACAGCTTTTCTGAGTGAGCCGAGAGTTTTCTGCTCGAATTCCTCAGGAGTGCCGCCATTCTTTTCGTGATTGAGAAGCTCCTTGGCAAACTTTGTCTTTATGCTTCTGCAAGGGTGACCTGTAAATCTTCCTGTAACTATGCTGTCAGTATCCTTAGCCTTGATTACAAGATTTTTATATGTTTCATGTATCTGACATTCATTTGATGCAAGGAATACAGTACCCATCTGAACGCCCTCTGCACCGAGCATGAATGATGCCGCAACGCCTCTGCCGTCTGCAATGCCGCCTGCGGCGATTACAGGGATTTCAACCGCGTCAACGACCTGCGGAACAAGACACATTGTTGTTATTTCGCCGATATGTCCGCCTGATTCAGTACCCTCGGCAATTACAGCGTCAGCACCTGCACGTTCCATACGTTTTGCAAGGGCAACTGATGGAATTACAGGTATAATCTTTACACCGTTTTCCTTCCATGCCGGAATGAATTTTCCGGGATTTCCCGCACCTGTTGTTACAACGGGAACTTTTTCATCTATTACAAGCTGAGCCAAATCCTCGGCATTTTCGCTCATAAGCATGATGTTCACGCCGAAAGGCTTATCGGTAAGCTCCTTAGTTCTTCTAATCTGTTCACGAAGGTAGTCAATCGGAGCTGAACCTCCTGCGATAATACCAAGACCTCCTGCATTTGAAACAGCAGCGGCAAGAGTGCTTTCAGCAATCCAAGCCATACCGCCCTGAAATACCGGATATTTTATTCCGAGAATTTCTGTAATTCTTGTGTTCATAAATCTGCCTCCTTAAAAAGATTTTTTTTATTTTGCAGCGTTTGTGCGTTTTAGTTTGTTAGGAATTTTATTGTTTCTGTTCTGCGAACTCCGTTCGCACAAACTTTTTTTGGGGAAAAAGTTTGACAAAAAACTTGCGGCGAGCCGCCGCTGGCAATTTCGTTGCTTATCTGAATAAAATCTTATTGCACCTACCCGAAAATTTTTATAAGGTTGGCACTAAGGTGATACGCAAAGTAAGTTGCATATCATTGACTCCCACAAAGAAAAATATTGACTAAAAATGGGAGGCGGCAACTTGCCGCAGAATTAAAATTCTGTTATAACAGCACCATAGGTAAGACCTGCACCAAATCCCACAAAGCAGACCTTATCGCCACGTTTTATTCTGCCGTCCCTTACGGCTTCATCAAAGGCAATCGGGATTGATGCACTTGATGTATTTCCGTATTCAGCAATATTTATTATAAACTTATCTGTTGATACTCCGATTTTTTTTGCGGCAGTTTCAATTATTCTTATATTCGCCTGATGCGGAATAAAATAGTCTATTTCATCAGCAGTTATTCCATACTTTTCAGCAGCCTTGTTTACTGCATATGGGAGAATTGCCGTTGCAAATTTATAAACTTCCTTGCCGTCCTGCATGAGATAGCATTTTCCGCTGTCCGGCAGACCGTCATCAAAGTGGATTGTTTCCTTGATTATCTTTGCTTCGGGGTGAAAATGTCTTGCAACGAGATATTTTGCACCGTTTCCGTCTGCACCATGGAATGATGAATAATTGTTATCTCCTGCTTCAACAACACACGCACCCGCACCGTCACCAAAGAGTATGCAGGTAGTTCTGTCATCATAGTCAACAATTTTTGAAAGACTTTCACTTGCAACAACAAGCACTTTTCTTATATCATCACAGAGAAGATATCTTCTTGCCATATCAATCGCATACACAAATCCTGAACAAGCACAGTTCACATCAATCGTCATACATTCCTTTATTCCGAGTTCACGCTGAATGATACACGCACCTGACGGCAGAAAGAAATCCTCTGTTGTGCTTGAAAGGAGTATGAGGTCTATTTCATCAGCGTCAATGCCTGCCGCTTCTATGGCTTTTTTTCCTGCCATAGCACCCATATACCATGTAGGCTCGCCGTCAGAAACATGACGCTGTTTTATGCCTGTTCTGCTTGTAATCCATTCATCACTTGTATCCATGTACTGTGAAAGATAGTCATTTGTAATTATCTGACCGGGAGCATATCTGCCCGTACCTAAAATTTTTATTCCCTGCAAAAAGAATTCCTCCCATACATTTATTTATTTTCTTATTGTTTTATTTTGTAGAATGTGTTATTATAATCATAAGTATAATTCTATTCAATTGTAATCTATTTTTTCAATTTTTTCAACTTTAATCCTTACAACTTATGGAAATTAAGGCTTTTTCTAAATATCCTACAAAAACTACCGCATTTTTATGTTTAGATTATACAAATTTTTTTATCATTTCTGAAAGGATGATTTTATATGAAACATATGTTTTTATTTGCCGGACAAGGCTCACAGTATTCCGGAATGGGAAAGGAGCTTCTCGACAGCAATCCTGAATTTTCATTTATCTATGAAGCCGCATCGGACATCTTGGGTTTTGACCTGAAAAAAATCTGCTTTGAAGCAGATGAAGCAACTCTTTCAAGAACGCTCTATTCACAGCCGGCAATAATGGCAACATCACTGCTTTGCTTTGAAACAGTAAAGAAGCATGGCGTTGAATTTCAGGGAGTGGGCGGTCATTCTCTCGGTGAATATGCAGCTATTACAGCAGCAGAAATAGTTTCACTTGAGGACGGTTTCAGAATTATCAAGGCAAGGTCAGAGGCTATGGAAAAAGCTGCAAGTAATACTGACGGCTCAATGGCGGCAATTTTAAAGCTTACACCTCGTGAGGTTGAAGCAGTATGTGAAGATATTGACGGATATGTTGTGCCTGTAAACTATAATTCTCCTGTACAGACAGTTATAGCCGGTGAAACTGCCGCTGTTGCAGAAGCCTGCGAAAAATTCAAGGAATTAAAAGCGAGAGTAATGCCGCTTAAAGTATCAGGTGCATTCCACTCAAAACTTATGAAGGAAGCGTCAGAGGAATTCTATGAAAAAATCTCGGATATTGAATTCAATCTTCCAAAGGAAGGCGTTCACTACTTCTCAAATGTAACAGGTGATGAATGGTTTGACTTCATATTTATGAAAGACCTCTTAAAGAAACATATGGTTTCGCCTGTACTCTTTACAAATGAAATAAAGAATATGAGAATAAACGAATTCAACACATTTATCGAACTCGGACCGGGAAAAGTTCTCACAGGTCTTGTAAAGAAAATACTCCCTGATTCACACGCATACAATATCGAAAACAATGCAACTCTTGAAGCTTTTCTCAACAGATAAAAGAAAGGATTTTTTCAGATGGAAAAATACGTTTTAATCGGACACCCTCTCGGACATTCGATGTCGCCGTTCATTCATAAAATGCTCTTTGAAATGTCAGGCAGAAATGTTGAATATTCACTTGAAGATATATCTCCGGAAAATCTCTCCGCTAAAATATCCGGTATAAACAGTCTTGACGGATATAATGTGACTATACCTCATAAGGTTGCAGTAATACCATTCCTTGATGAACTTGATGAAACCGCTGAAAGATATGGTGCGGTAAACTGCGTTCAGAGAAATAACGGAAAGCTTATCGGATACAATACAGACTGCACAGGCTTTGTATTATCCGCAAAACTGCTTAAAACTGACGGCAGAACTCTCCTTATCGGCTGCGGCGGTGTAGGCAGAATGATAGCCATTGAACTTGCATTGCAGGGTGCAGACCTTACGATTGCGATTATCCCTGAGGCTGTTGAAATGGCAGAAAAACTTATTTCCGAAATAAATAAAATCAGTCCTGCAACCAATGTGAAATACATTATGATGGACGAAATAAGCGGAAAATATGATTTGCTTGTAAATGCCAGCCCTGTCGGAATGTATCCGAAGTCAGATGCCTGCCCCGTATCAGATGAGATTATCGCAGACTGCGGCGGAGTATTTGATGTAATATACAATCCTGTAAAAACCCAGCTTGTCAAAAAGGCAGAAGCAATGGGCATAAAGGCAGTAGGCGGAATGGCAATGCTTGTATTGCAGGCTGTAAAGGCTCATGAGATATGGAACAATGATTTCTATACCGATGAACAGATTGCAGAAATAATCGAAAAATCCGAAAAGAAAGTAGAGGCTGATTTCAGATGACGCTGTTTCTGTGCGGATTTATGGGCTGCGGAAAAACTACAACAGGTAAACTGCTTGCAAAAAAGCTTGGACTTGCATATATAGACATGGACGAGTATATTGTACAGCAGGAAAAGCGTTCAATCCCTGAGATATTCGATGAAAGCGGTGAGGAATATTTCAGACAGCGAGAAACCAAAGCCATTGCGGAATTAAGCATTAAAAATGCCGTAATCTCATGCGGCGGCGGTGCTATGATAAATCCTGTCAATGCGGAAATTGCAAATAAAAACGGGATTTCAGTATTCCTTGATGTGCCTTTTGAGGTGTGCTATTCGAGAATATGCGGTGATGAAAACCGTCCTGTTGTACGCAATAATACAAAGGAACAGCTTGAAGATATATACAATACAAGATATGAATTATACAGCAGACATTCAGCCTTGAAAATAGATGCTGACGGCTCACCGGAGGAAATATCGGAAAAAATAACAGACGCTTTAAGAAAATAATTATACAAAATCAAGTCCCGAAAAATAAATTTTTCGGGACTGTTTTTTATAGTGAAAAATTAAATCTGTCAGAAGAATTATAAAACAGCAGACGCATGACGTGTTACATGACAGCCTACATTTACTGATACGGGAAGTCCTGCTATATGCGTAGGAGCTTCCTCAATATTTACCGCAAGTGCCGTAACTGTACCGCCAAAGCCCTGAGGGCCTATTCCAAGCTTATTGATTGCTTCAAGCATTTTTGCTTCAAGGTCAGCATAAAGCGGCTTAGTATTTCTTACTGCAACATCTCTGCACAGTGCTTTCTTTGCAAGATATGCACAATGCTCAAAATTTCCGCCTATACCAACTCCCACAACTATCGGAGGACATGGATTGCTGCCTGCCTTTGCAATACTTTCGGTTACAAAATCAATTATATCCTGATGAGTTGCCGATGGTGTGAACATTTTAAGCGATGACATATTTTCACTGCCGAAACCCTTTGGACATACATCAATCTCAACGCTTTCACCGTCAACAATCTGCATATGCACAACAGGCGGAGTATTATCACCTGTATTAACTCTTTCAAGAGGGTCGCCGACTATTGAGCATCTGAGGAAACCCTCTGTATATCCTCTTGATACGCCTTTATTTATGGCATCATTGAGTGAACCGCCTTCAAAATGAACTTCCTGACCGATTTTCATAAATATAACAGCCATTCCGGTATCCTGACAAATCGGGAGTTTTTCTTCCTTTGCGGCATTTATATTATCGCATAAATCCTGAAATACAGCCTGTCCGACAGGGGATTTTTCACATTTGCCGCATTCAATGATTTTCTTTTCAAGATTTTCGGGAAGATAAAGATTAGCCTTTATACAGAGTTCGCAGATAGTATTTTCAATATCCTTTACATTTATATTACGCAAAATAATCTCTCCTTTTATGCTGAAAATTGCAGAATAATCTGTTTTTCTTATGATAACGTGAGTTCGATAACCAAAAATAAAAGTTTTGGTCAAGCTTTTTCAAAAG
>JBJEQS010000108.1:0-3154 GCA_051881875.1 Oscillospiraceae bacterium | reverse complement strand
GCAAGCCGCTTTCAGCGGCTTAGTTGAATGTATCGCTTTGCTTATTGGCTCGACCGCATTGGTCAATTCCGCATTGTTTACTGCTAAAACAAAATAATTTAATTATGTGGTCGAGTAGGTACAAACCGCACCAATAAAGCAAAATCCGAAACCAAAAGTTTTTGCACAGCTTTTTTCAAAAAGCTGGCGGCAACTTGCCGCACAAATAATTCATATCATATTACCATAATCAATGTACCTGCCGCAATAAGAATACAACCTGTTATTGATTTGACAGTACATTTTTCATGCAAAAATACAAAAGCAAGAATAAGTGTAATAATAATGCTCAATTTGTCGACAGGCACAACCTTTGAAACCTCACCAATCTGTAATGCTCTGTAATAGCAAAGCCATGATGCACCTGTTGCCAGACCTGAAAGAATAAGAAAAATCCAGCTCTTTTTGCTTATTTCAAATATTCCGCTCTGTGTATTTGTAATAAAAACCATAAGCCATGCCATAGCAACAACTATAACAGTTCTTATTGCCGTTGCAAGATTAGAGTTTACACCATCTATGCCAATTTTAGCTAATACAGAGGTGAGTGCTGCGAATATTGCAGATAACAATGCAAAAACAAACCACATTTTAAATCCCACTTTTCCATTATAAATTTTACCGTCTGATAAATTTTCCGATTATGCTGAATATTATAAGCACTGCAAGATTTACCGCAACAACGCTTGCTCCTGCCGGTGTACTGTAAAGATATGATATTACTATTCCTGCAAAATAGCATACCATTGATATAATCGCAGAGGATATCATAACACTGCGAAAATTGCTGAATACCCTCATGGAAATCAGTGCAGGAAATATTATCAGGCTGGATATAAGAAGCGTTCCCATAAGCCTCATGCCCACAACTATCGTTACCGCTGTAAGCACTGCAAGCATCATATTGAAAAATGATGCTCTTGTTCCCGTTGCCGCCGCAAAATCCTCATCAAAGGTTATCGCAAATATTCTGTTGTAGCAGAGTATGAATACAAACAGCACCATTATGGAGAGCATCACGCTTATATATACATCTTCCCTGCTCATTGCAAGTATGCTTCCGAACATATAATTGCATAAATCGGCATTAAGCCCGCTGGATAATGATGTAACTATTACACCTATCGCCAATGCACTGCTTGAAATAACCGCTATTGCGGAATCGCCTTTCATACTGCTGTTTTTATTTAATCTCAAAAGCATTACAGCTGATATTACAACCACCGGTACGGATACTTTCAGCGGTGCTGCACCCATTGCAATTGCTATTGATAATGCACCGAATCCAACGTGCGACAAGCCGTCGCCTATCATTGAAAATCTTTTAAGTACAAGGCTTACTCCAAGAAGTGCCGAGCATAATGACACAAGTATCCCAACGCATAATGCCCTTACAAGAAAGCCATATGAAAATATCTCTGAAATTACGCTCATTCAAGCCCCTCCCTGAGATTTATAACATTCTGCTTCATCAGCTGTATATATGAAACTCCGTTTTTTAGTTCTTCGGGTGTTACATTATGACAGCTGTGCAGAAGCAATGGCTTTGCACCTGTTTCAGCCGCTATCATATTTGCCACAACCGGCTCTGCAATTTCCTCATAGTAGATTACAGGGATATTATTTTCCTTTATATCCTCAATCATTTCAGCCATGACCTTTGCACTCGGTTCAGTTTCTCCGGAACATGAGTCAAATGCTGCAACATATTCAAGACCATATTCCTCCGTAAAATAATACATTGCGAAATGTCCGCCGAAATATATTTTGTTTCTTTTTCCGGAAGATACTGTTTCTCTGAAATCATTATCAAGTTCCTCAAGCTGTTTTTTATAATTTTCAGCATTCTGATTATAATAATCCGCATTTTCGGAATCAGACTCGCAAAGAGCATCTCTTATGTTATCTACCATTTCCATGGCAATCACCGGACTTGTCCAGATATGAGGGTCATATTCGTGGTGATGTTCTTCCTCCTCACCTTCCTCATGGTCATGCTCCTCCTCTTTTACAAGCTGTATTCCGTCAGATACATCAAGAACCTTTGTTTTTTCACTGTCAATATCCTCTACAATATCATTTGCCCAGCTTTCAAGGTATTCTCCGCTGTATATGAAAATATCCGATTTGTTTATGCTGATTATATCAGCCGGTGTCGGCTCATATGAATGGCTGTCCATTCCTGCCGGAAGAAGAAGTTTCACATCAGCCTTATCGCCTGCAATTTCTCTTGCAAAATCATACTGCGGAAAAAGAGTCGCACATATCTGAATTTTATCGCTTTCGTCATCATATTCTGCTGAATTGGCTGATGAACAGGCTGTCATCACAAGCATTAACATCAATGTTAAAACGGCATATATACTTTTTTTCATATTATAAAATTATCCTCCTGTTTACTGCAAAGCTCGCATTTTCCGTATATTGTGGTTTTGCAGAGGTCAACTGTGAATTTATGGCTGTTGAAGATATGCTTTGACATTTCATCAAGATGACTGCATTCCACATGAAAAAGGTTTCCACATTCGGTGCATTTGAAATGGTAATGATGATTGCAGTTATTATTTTCCGCATACTGATAGCAGGCACATTTTTCATCTGCGGCATAATATTTCTTTACTGTACCATCATTGACAAGCTTGTCAAGATATCTGTATACAGTGGATTTTCCGACTGCATTTCCCTGAGTTTTAAGATGCTGTGCTATTTCATCAGCTATTACATGATGATTTTTATTTTCAATAAGATAATTAAGAATTAATTCACGCTGTCTTGTTTTATATGCTCTTGAATTATCGTTCATCTTGCATCATATTCCTTTCATACATATTCAAAATGAAACTGAATTTCAGTTTCATTTTTACATTATACTATCAAATATGAAAAAAGTCAAGTGCATAATACACCTGACTTTTCGGCTGATATAAATTTAACACAAGTTCAATTGTTACTTTTGTAGGGGCGACCATTGGTCGCCCGTTGTGGCTTACTGGAAATTTCATCAGGCGGCTTTCAGCCGCCCAAACTTTTTTTGGAAAAAGTTTGACAAAAAACTTTTTTGAACGATTGAAGGGCGGGGGCTGCCGCCCCCACACCCCCATTTCGCTCATTCGAG
>JBJEQS010000107.1:0-13642 GCA_051881875.1 Oscillospiraceae bacterium | reverse complement strand
TCAGTGAGATAGAGGAACTTTACAGAAAGGCTTATGATGGAAAATAGCGGCAAGTCGTTGCTTTTCAGTGTTTAGTTTTATCCAAGTAGTCGGAAAAGCAAAAGTTTTGGTCAAGCTTTTTTCAAGCGGCAAGTTGCCGCCTCCGGTGTTTAGTCAATATTTTTCTTTATGGCAACCAATTATATTTGACTTACCTGACATATAACCATATATCAGCATAAAAGCGGTCGGGTAGGTAAAAAACAGAACCAACAAAGAAAAATCCGAAATTAAAAATTTTTTGCCCAGCTTTTTTTCAAAAAAGCTGGTGTGCAGGGTTGTGAAGGGTTTGCAGTGTTTTTAAAGGCTTATATATATTTTATATACTTTTCAAAATTTTTTATATGATAGAATAAGAAAACGCCTTCAACCCTGCACAACCCTTCACGCCATATTTTTACAATTGCAAAAAATCTATATCAAAGGAGTTTTTTATATGAACGATACTTCCGCAATCATTGTGTGTGCAGGAAATTCAACCCGTATGAACGGTGTAAACAAGCAGTTTCTCACACTCAATAATATCCCCGTTGCAGGACATTCCATGCTCGCATTTCAGAAATGTAAGAGCGTTTCCGAAATAATTATCGCTGCAAAAAAAGATGATATTGAAAAAATGCAGGAATTAGCCGATAATCTAAGTATAAGCAAGCTTACCCATATAGTCGCAGGAGGCTCTACACGTCAGGAAAGCGTTCTCAATGCCCTGAGAACCGTTTCTAAGGATACAAGATTTATCTCCGTCCATGATGGTGCAAGACCGCTTGTAAATCCTGAATTCATCGAAAAAACCATTGCAGATGCAAGAGTATTCGGTGCGGCGGCTCTCGGAGTTCCTGTCAAGGATACCATAAAAGTAGTTTCAGATGGTCTTGTAACCGATACCCCATACCGCCCGTCATTATACATAACACAGACTCCGCAGGTTTTCAGAAAATCCGTATACTTTGAGGGCATGGATTTCGCACTTGAGCATGGTCTTGATTTTACCGATGACTGTCAGCTTGCTGAAGCTGTGGGAATAAAGGTATATATGACCACAGGCGACTATAAAAATATAAAGATAACCACTCCCGAAGATATACGAATTGCAGAGGCAATCATGGAGGTGTAAGATTTGAAGCATATAGTAATTATTGCTGCGGCAGTATTGCTCATGTTCTTCCTTATAGCGTTTAATCTCTCGGATTACAATAATCTGAGCACACGCTCAAAGGAAGCAAGAATATCCGAATCCATAAGGCAGGCACAGCTTGATGCAGAAGCCGCAAATACCGAAAGAAGCATATGGGACAAGGTTCATGATTTACAGGAAAAAAACAAGACTACCACCGCTCCTGAGGAGGAAAATGATATGCCGCTTTTCATGGAATTAAGAGATGAAAACAATGAAATCTACGGCTATCAGCAAGTGGAGAATGTTACATATGATGATGAGGGAAATATTCAGTCATTTGATAAGGTGGGAAATATGCTCACTCCCGAAGAATATCAGCAGCTTGCCGAGGAATATAATCAGCCGGAGGAAACCACTGCAACAAAACGTCCGATACCTGATATACCATCAAAAAAACAAACAGAACAGGAATTTGTAATAACCGTAAAATAGCGGCAAGTTGCCGCCTCCGGTTCGTAGCAAGCGGCTTAACGCCGCTTAGTTTCAAAAATCGCTTTATTTACCGGCTCGACCGCATTGGTCATTTTCGCATTGTTTACTGGTATCACAAAATAACCTGATTATGCGGTCGAGCCATAAGCAAAAATTTATGAGTAAGCAAAGCAACGAAATTGCAGGCGGCGGCTCGCCGCAAGTTTTTGCCCAGCTTTTTTCAAAAAGCTGGCGGCAGCTTGCCGCAAAAAATTTTTAGCAAAACTATTTCATTTTGTTCTATTATGTGGTATAATATTCTTATTGAATTTTAGGAGGAAGCCGGAAAGTGAATGAAAATCTCTCAAAAGAGCTTAAAGCAATTGGTCTGCGTTCGGTATTTCTGAATATTTCCGCCTGCATAATATTTTTTTTAATCACAGGCGTAAACATATCCGTACCGATTGGTCTGCTTCTCGGAACAGTTCTGATGTTTATATATCTCATACTGCTTTACAAATCAATTGAAGTATCCCTTTCGGGCAGAGAATCTTCTGCAAAGCTGAAAATGAATATCGGATATTTCCTCAGATTAGCTGTAATCGGCATATTCTTTGTCGCATCTCTCCAGACTGATTATATCAATTCTGTTGCCGTTCTTATTCCTATATTCTATCCGAAGATAATTTATGTCGGAGGAGCTTTATTTAAAAGAAAAGGGGGCGTTTAATTATTGGAATTCAAGGATTTTCTTGTCGGAGTAAATAATGTTGATGTCAAAGGTCCGAAAATCATATGGTCATTTGACATAGGCGGTCTTACAATAAACATTACTGAAACAATCGTTCTCGGCTGGCTCGTAATCGCATTTATCACCGCTGTTATACTGATTCTTACTCACGATATGAAGCGGGTTCCAACAAAGAAGCAGGCAGTAGCTGAATGGCTGGTAACAACCGTCAACGGTATGGTCGAGGAAAAAATGGGCAAAGCTCATCTTGGTCTTGCACCTTATATCGCCACACTTTTCAGTTACTCAATCTTAGGAAGTCTTATCAGTATGATTGGGCTGAGGTCCGTTACTGCGGATTTCAATACCACTTTCGGCTGGGCATTGATGACTTTTTTCCTGATTACAAGAGCCAAAATCAAGACAAACGGCATTGGCGGATACTTTAAAGGCTATCTGTCACCAATATTTGTCATGGCACCTCTCAATATAATCAGTGAAATTGCAGTACCTGTATCAATGGGTGTCCGTCACTTCGGAAATATCGCCAGCGGTATGGTTATCACAAGCCTGATTTACTTTGCTCTCACAGGACTTTCTCATGCTGTGGGACTCAACATACCAATTCTTACAGTTGGTATTCCTGCTGTTCTGTCTGCCTATTTTGATTTATTCAGCGGATTCATGCAGGCTTATATTTTCATAATGCTCTCAATAGCCTTCATAGGCGGAGGTTATGAAAAGGATTAATTTCTTTTAAAACAAAAATTTATTTTTTAACACGGAGGTTTTTTATTATGGAAAAAGCTATTGTACTGGCAGCTTCTGCAATAGGTGCAGGTCTTGCTATGATTGCAGGTATAGGTCCTGGTATCGGTGAAGGTTATGCCGTTGGTAAAGCTCTTGAAGCTATCGGAAGACAGCCTGAATGTAAGGGTTCTGTTACAGGAACTATGTTTGTAGGCTGTGCCGTTGCTGAATCAACAGGTATCTACGGCTTCGTTGTTGCACTTATTCTCTTATTCGTAAATCCATTCCTCGGCAAGCTCTAATCAGTATCAGAATATAAGAAAATCTATTATTATTTAACAGAGCTGGAGGAATTATAAATGGGAAATCTGGATTTTTTATCCATAGATGCCGGCAGCCTGATTTTTACATTACTGAATACAATCATATTGTTTCTCATAATCAAGCACTTCCTATTCGGAAGGGTAAACAAGGTTCTTGAAGAACGTCAGCAGTATATCTCATCAACATATGAAAAGGCTGACGAGGCAAAGGAGGACGCCGACAAGCTCAAGGCTGAATATTCTCAGCTTATGGCAGAAGCTAAGGAAAAATCCGCTGAAATCGTCAAGGACGCTACTCAGAAGGCTATAAGACGTTCAGATGAAATCATCGCTCAGGCAAAGGCTGAAGCCGTAAGTATTTCACATAAAGCTGAAGAAGAAATCGAAATCGAAAAGAAACGTGCCAAAGGTCAGCTTAAAAATGAAATTTCCGATATTGCTGTTCAGCTTGCTGAAAAAATCGTTGAAAAGGAAATTTCCAAGGACGACCATGAACGTCTGATTTACGACTTTATCGAGAATGCAGGTGAATAACAATGACCGGTGATGTAGGAAAAATTTATGCCGACGCTTTATTTGAGCTTTGCAGCGAGGATAACAGCTATGAACAGGTTCATAAGGATTTGAATGACTGCAATAAAGTATTCACCGATAATCCCGACCTTGTAAGGCTTTTATCCGCACCGACTGTCACCGCTGATGAAAAAGTCAGCATAATTGACAAAATATTTGACGGCTGCGGAATCGTCTGCAATCTCCTCTGCATTCTTGCAGAAAAAAACAGAACCGCCTGCATTGACCGTATCACAGAGGCTTTCAATGCTCTCTACAACGATTATATGAATATCGCTGAAATGACTGTAACAACCTGCGTTGAGATGAATGATGAAATGCGTAAGAAACTTATTGACGCACTTTCAAAAAAATTCGGCAAAACCGTTCATCTTACCGAAAAGGTCGACAAGAGCATACTCGGCGGAGTTATAGTCGAATACGGCAATACGCAGATGGATAACAGCGTAAAAACAAAACTTGCTTCAGTTCACAAGCAGCTGAGGGTATAATAAATCTTATTTTTAAAAGAAGGTGTATAACTTGAATTTACGCCCAGATGAAATTACAGGAATTATCAAGGAACAGATTAAAAATTATCGTTCCAAAATAGAACTTTCCGATATTGGTACTGTTGTCACTGTCGGTGACGGTATCGCTAATATACATGGTCTTGAAAAATGTATGTCAGGAGAGCTTCTTGAGTTTTCCAACGGCGTTTTCGGCATGGCTTTAAACCTCGAACAGGATTTCGTAGGTGCAGTTATGCTCGGTTCAGATGCCGATATAAAAGAGGGCGATGTTGTAAAGAGAACAGGAAAAATCGTTTCCGTTCCTGTCGGTGAAGCACTTCTCGGACGTGTTGTAAATGCTCTCGGTCAGCCAATTGACGGAAAAGGCATTATCCTCACAGAAGAAACTGCTCCTATCGAAAAAATCGCCCCCGGTATCATTACAAGAAAATCTGTTCACAAACCTCTACAGACGGGTATCAAGGCTATCGACTCCATGATTCCGATAGGCAGAGGTCAGCGTGAGCTTATCATCGGCGACAGACAGACAGGTAAAACCGCTATCGCCATTGATACAATCATCAACCAGAAGGGCAAGGACGTTATCTGTATCTATGTAGCAATCGGTCAGAAGCGTTCAACCGTTGCAAACGTTGTTGAAAACCTTACAAAAGCAGGAGCTATGGATTATACAATCGTTGTATCGGCAACAGCATCAGAGCTTGCTCCTTTGCAGTATATAGCACCGTATTCAGGTGTTACAATGGGTGAATACTTCCTTAACAAAGGAAAAGATGTACTCTGTGTGTATGATGACCTTTCAAAACACGCTGTTGCATACCGTACGCTCTCACTTCTCCTTAAAAGACCTCCGGGACGTGAGGCTTATCCGGGTGATGTATTCTATCTCCATTCAAGACTTCTCGAACGTGCCTGCTCCCTTAATGAAAACTACGGCGGCGGCAGTCTTACTGCTCTCCCGATTATCGAAACTCAGGCAGGTGACGTTTCAGCATATATCCCTACAAACGTTATTTCAATCACTGACGGTCAGATATTCCTTGAAACAGACCTTTTCAACTCCGGTGTACGTCCTGCCGTAAATCCGGGTATCTCCGTATCCCGTGTCGGCAGTGCCGCTCAGATAAAGGCTATGAAAAAGGTTTCAGGCTCTCTGAAACTCTCATATTCACAGTATCGTGAATTGCAGGCATTCTCACAGTTCGGCTCAGACCTTGATGCTGATACAAAGGAACGTCTTGCAAAGGGTGAGAGAATTGTTGAGGTTCTCAAGCAGAACAAGACCTCTCCTGTTGATGTTGAAAATCAGGTTATCATCATTTATGCTGTTACAAACAATTTCCTGAAAGATATACCTGTTGAAAAAATTTCTGATTTTGAAGCAGAACTTTTCAAATACATCAATGAAACTCATCATGAAATCATTCAGTCTATAACTGATACTAAAGACCTTACTGCTGAAAATGAGGAAAAACTCAAAGATGTTCTGAATGAATTTGTACAGAAATATATTGCTGAATAAACGGAGGTGTTTTTTTAATGGCATCTTCTAACATGAAAGATATAAAACGCCGTATAAAAAGCGTTGAAAGCACTATGCAGATTACAAAAGCGATGGAGCTTGTAGCCTCATCAAAGCTAAGACGTGCCAAGGAAAAGGCTGATAATGCCAGACCATTCTTTGAAGCACTATATCAGACTATGTGGGAAATCACCTCAGAAGACAATGAATTCAATTCAATCTTCACCAACAGACAGAAAGGCGATTCCACGCTTCTGATTGTAATTGCAGGTGACAGAGGTCTTGCAGGAGGCTTTAACTCAAATATATTCAAGCTTGCACAGAACCGTATTAATGAAATCAAGCAAAGAGGCGGCGAGGCGGCTGTAATCGCAATAGGCAAAAAATCAGTTGAATATTTCAAAAAACGTGATGTAAAAGTTACTGCAAATTATGAAAATATCGCTGAACATATAAAAATGAATCAGGTTATGAAAATCTCAGAGCTTATCATCAATGCCTATACATCAGGTAAAATAAACCGTGTTGAGATAATTTTCACTAACTATGTTTCTCCGCTTCTACAGGAAGCAAGAGCCATGAGCGTTCTTCCGGTTGAAAATCTGAACGGTACAGATAATAAAAGCATCAGTGTCACAACATATGAGCCGTCACCTGAAGCTGTATTCGACAGGCTTATCCCTAAATATGTAGCAGGTATAATATATGGTGCTGTAGCCGACTCATTCGCCTCCGAACAGGCATCAAGACGTATGGCTATGGAAAATGCTACCGATAATGCTACTGAAATGATAAGCAGTCTTTCGCTTGTATACAACCGTGCAAGACAGTCCGCCATCACTCAGGAAATTACCGAAATTGTCGGCGGTGCTTCTGCTCAGAATTAATCGTATATCATACAATCCTGCCGCTGTTTTACCGCAGAAAAACAGCATGGGATATATACTTTATACACAATATCTGCGGAGAATAGGTGGATTATGCAGAATATCGGAAAAATAGTACAGATAATCGGTGCTGTTGTCGATGTCCGCTTTGCAAAGGACTGCCTTCCGAAGCTTCTTAATGCGATTGAAATTGATAACAACGGCACAAAACTCGTTGTTGAAGTCGCTCAGCATATCGGTGATGACGTAGTACGCTGTATCGCTATGAGCAGTACCGATGGTCTTGTAAGAGGTATGGATGCTGTCGATACCGGCGAACCGATTAAAGTACCCGTAGGCCGTGAAACTCTCGGCAGAATATTCAATCTTCTCGGTGAACCTGTTGACGAAAAGCCAATGCCTGAAACAGAGGAAAAATGGGCTATCCACAGAGAAGCTCCAAGTTATGAAGAACAGACCGCTTCAAGCGAAATCCTTGAAACAGGCATAAAGGTTATCGACCTTATCGCTCCTTACCTCAAGGGCGGTAAAATCGGTCTTTTCGGCGGTGCGGGCGTTGGTAAAACAGTTCTTATTCAGGAGCTTATAAACAACGTTGCAAATCAGCACGGCGGTATCTCAGTATTCACAGGTGTTGGTGAGCGTACCCGTGAGGGTAATGACCTTTACAATGAAATGACAGAAAGCGGAGTTATCAACAAGACTGTACTCGTTTACGGTCAGATGAATGAACCTCCGGGAGCAAGAATGAGAGTAGGTCTTACAGGTCTTACAATGGCTGAATATTTCAGAGATAAGGAAAATCAGGACGTTCTCCTGTTTATCGACAACATATTCAGATTTACACAGGCAGGCTCAGAAGTTTCCGCACTTCTCGGACGTATGCCGTCAGCCGTTGGCTATCAGCCTACGCTTGCAACAGAAATGGGTGCATTGCAGGAAAGAATTACATCTACAAACAAAGGTTCTATCACATCGGTACAGGCTGTATATGTTCCTGCCGATGACCTTACAGACCCTGCCCCTGCCACAACATTCGCACACCTTGACGCTACAACGGTTCTTTCAAGAAATATCGCATCACTCGGTATCTACCCTGCTGTTGACCCGCTTGACAGTAACTCAAGAATTCTTACTCCTGAAATAGTTGGTCAGGAACATTATGATGTTGCAAGACAGGTTCAGAACATACTCCAGAGATATACTGAACTTCAGGATATTATCGCTATCATGGGTATGGACGAGCTTTCAGATGAGGATAAGCTTACTGTTTCAAGAGCAAGAAAAATCCAGAGATTCCTCTCACAGCCATTCAGTGTTGCTGAACAGTTCACAGGTATGAAGGGCAAATATGTTCCTCTCAAGGAAACTATCAGAGGCTTCAAGGAAATTATCGAGGGTAAACATGATGACCTTCCTGAGTCTGCATTCTTATTTGTCGGAACTATTGACGAAGCAGTCGAAAAAGCTAAAAAGGGTGAATAATAATGACACCGTTTAAATTAAAGATAATTACACCTGAAAAGACATTTTTTGACGGTGAAACAGAACAGGTTACTGTCAGAACAACTGAGGGTGATATTGGTATACTTGCACATCATGAAAATTTTGTTGCAAATCTCCCATCAGGGCCTATGAAAGTAAAAATTGACGGTGAATTCAGAATTGCCGCCGTTTCAGATGGTGTAATTAAGGTATCAAGGGATAAGACAATTATTATCGTTACAGCTGTTGAATGGGCTGATGAGATTGATGTCGAATGGGCTAAACGCTCAGAAAAGGAAGCTCGTGAACGTATGGAGCAGCATAAGGGCGATGTTGAATTCCAGTATGCTGAACTGAAACTCAAACGTGCATTGAACCGAATTTCCGTTTCATCTCTTGCTAAAAAATAATATATAAAATAAAAATCTCTGATAACATTAAAATTGTTATCAGAGATTTTGTATTACTGTCTGTCAAAATAAGCCTTTCCGCTGTCAGGATAGAAATATGTGCGTATATATCCGTCTGTAGAAAGAACTACAAATTCATTTGTAGCCTCAATATAATATACTCCATCTCCGTCCTCTGCCTCTGTTTTATACAGTGCATCAGGAGAATTTATTACATCTGAAGCGGCTGATTCATATTCCTCTGCTGAACTGAATCCCATATCAATCCCATGCTTTTTATAATGCTGTTCAAGCAGATTTTTATTTCTGAATTTATACTGAACATACTCTGTTCCATTATCATCAGCATTTGTTTCAGTTATCTCATCAGTTTCGGAAATGTCATTCTTCTGTTGCGTATCAAATCCGATTGTTTCTTCCTGTTTATCATCTGTAAATTCGGCTGTTGTTTCAGTATATGTAACTTCATCTGAATGTAATCCGACTGTATCAATCTGACAACCTACAGCTATAAGCAGAACAGCTATAACAAAAAACAGGCTTAAAAATTTTCTGAATCTCATCATAACGGCATCTGATAGAACTTTTCATCGTTTTTAATGGCTTCTGCTAAATTTTCAAGTTCGCATAATGCACATTTTTCATCATCATAGTATCCGAGAACCACAAGTGACGGTGATGTTGTTATTGCACCTTTTTTCTTTCCTAAGTTCTGTGTTACACATATTGAAGTACATTCATCAGTATTTACAAGTCCTTTTTTGCCCTGTGTCATAATCCACATAAAATTTTCCTCCTTTTTAACATCAAATCCTGATACTAAAAATTCAGTATCAGGATTTATATTTTGAGAATTAACCTCTGAGTTCAGCACCAATTTCCTTGAGTGCCTTGAGTACACGCTTCATAGCACCATCTGCCTGCTCATCAGTGAGAGTTCCCTCATGTGAACGCATTGTAATTGAGTATGAAACGCTCTTTTTGCCGTCCTCAATCTGCTTGCCCTTGTATACGTCAAACAGTGTAACCTTTTCAAGAATATTGCCTACTGCCTTTCTGATAGCCTTTTCAATATCGCCTACCGGAAGTTCATCATCACAGATAAGACTTAAATCTCTTGATGCTGCCGGATATTTCGGAAGCGGCTTATATGATTTTTCTGTCTGTGCAGCTGCTTCAAGGTCAGGTATATTGAATTTTGCAGCATATGCTCTTGTGCCGATTTCATAATTTTCAAGAACATCAGGGTGTATTTCACCGAGAATTCCGATTGCTTTTCCGTCAACGTATACAACAGCACTTCTTCCCGGGTGGAATGCAGACGCTTCATCAAACGGACAATCAGCTGTAATTCTTGTGTATTCAGCGTTTTCACTGCCGATATTTTCAAGCATTGCATCAGCAATGCCCTTTATATCATAGAAATCCACATTTCCACCGTACATACCAACTGTAAGTCTTGACGGTTCATCAGGAAGTTTACCCTCATCTGCTGATGGAATGTATTCATTGCCTATTTCAAAAAGTGATGCACTTTCATTTCTGTTATTATAGTTCTTTGACATAATTTCAAGCATTGACGGGATTGTTGTAGTTCTCATAACGCTTGTATCCTCGCCGAGCGGATTTGTTATAGTAACAGTCTTTCTGAGTCTGCTGTCTTTCGGAAGATTTATCTTGTCAAAATATTTCGGTGAAACGAATGAGTATGTCATTATTTCATAACAGCCGAGTGCTGTCATATATGATTCAAGGTTTCTTGCAAATTTCTGTGATTTTGTAAGCTGTGCCTCTGCAACTCCCTTGAAAAGTGTTGACGGTATTTCATTGTAGCCGTATATTCTTGCAACTTCCTCAGCAATATCAGCCTGACATTCAATATCAATTCTGAAACTTGGTGCATATACAAGGCCATTTTCAACCTTGAAATCAAGCTTTTCAAGATATTTTATCATATCAGCTTCTGCGATTGATGTACCGAGGAAATTATTAATCCATTCTGCATCAAATTTAACTGTTACAGGAGTTTTGTCTGTATTATCCTTGTCAATAAATGTCTTTACAACAGTACCTGCACCGAGTTCCTCAACGAGTTCAAATGCTCTCTTGAGTGCATTGAGAGTATTCTGTTCATCAATGCCCTTTTCAAATCTTGCTGATGCATCTGTACGCATACCGAGCTTCTTTGCTGTCTTTCTTACTGAAACAGGATTGAATACTGCTGATTCAAATACAACTGTCTGTGTATCGTCCATAATTCCGCTGTATTCACCGCCCATTACACCTGCAACTGCAACAGGCTTTTCAGCGTCAGCAATTACGAGCATTTCAGGTGAAAGAGTTCTTTCAACTCCGTCAAGAGTCATAATCTTTTCTCCCTCTGCGGCATTTCTTACAACAATCTTTGAACCCTTTACATAACGGAGGTCAAATGCGTGCATAGGCTGACCGTATTCAAGCATTACATAGTTTGTAATATCAACAAAGTTGTTTATAGGACGTATTCCGCTTGCTCTCAGACGTTCTCTCATCCAGCGTGGTGACGGCTCAATCTTTACATCTTTTACGATACCTGCCGCATAACGTGTGCAGAGTTCTGTATTCTGAACATCAACTGTAAGCATACTGTCAATATCTCCTCCGTCAGCACCATTGAATGATGGTTCTTTTACTGTCATAGGGAGATTGAATGTAGCAGCAGCTTCTCTTGCAAGTCCGATTACTGAAAGACAGTCCGGACGGTTTGATGTTATTTCAAATTCAACAGATGTATCATTAAGACCGATTGCTGACTGAATATCCTGACCTGTTTCGCAATCCTCCTGCATGATGAAAATTCCGTCTGCAATTGCATAAGGAAAATCATTTACTGTAAGACCGAGTTCACCGAGTGAACAGAGCATACCATTGCTTTCAACACCTCTTAATTTGCCCTTTTTGATTTTAACGCCGTTAGGGAGAGTTGAATTATTAAGGGCAACAGGAACTATATCACCTGCATTTACATTTGAAGCTCCTGTAACTATCTGAACAGGATTTTCCTGTCCGACATCTACCTGACATACAACAAGATGGTCGGAATTTTCATGCGGTACAACTGAAAGTATTTTTCCCACAACAACATTTGATATTTCAGAGCCTTCTTCTTCAAAGCCTTCAACCTTTGAACCGCTCATTGTCATTCCATAACAGAAATCCTTTGCTGACATATCTGTTTTAACAAAATCAGAAAGCCATTTCATAGATAAATTCATTTATATAAAACCTCCTAAGCCTGATTATTACTTTATGCTTTTAGCACCTAGAACTGTTCAAGGAAACGCATATCGTTTTCAAAGAGCAGACGCATATCGCTGATATTGTATCTTCTCATAACAATTCTTTCAAGACCAAGTCCGAATGCAAATCCTGAATATACTGTGCTGTCAATGCCGCAGTTTTCAAGCACTTTTGGGTGAACCATACCTGCACCGAGAAGTTCAATATATCCCTCTCCCTTGCATATACGGCAGCCCTCACCATGACAGTTGAAGCACATTACATCAACCTCAGCACTTGGCTCTGTGAACGGGAAATGATGCGGACGAAGACGTATTTTGCAGTCATCACCGTAAAGACGCTTCATAAGAAGCTCAAGAGTACCCTTTAAATCAGCCATTGTAACGCCCTTGTCAACAACAAGTCCCTCAATCTGATGGAAAAGCGGTGAATGTGTGGCATCAACCGCATCTGAACGGTAAACTCGTCCCGGTGAGATAATTCTTATCGGAGGTTTCTGATTTTCCATAACGTGAACCTGCACTGATGATGTCTGTGTACGCAGGAGAATATTGTCTGTTATATAGAATGTATCCTGTGTATCTCTTGCAGGGTGGTCGGGCGGAAGATTGAGAGCCTCAAAGTTATAGTAATCATATTCAACCTCAGGACCGTCAGCAATACTGAATCCCATTCCCAAGAATATTTCCTCAACCTCATTGAGAACGGCATTAAGAGGGTGAAGCTTGCCTGTAACAGGCTTTTTGCCCGGCAGAGTAATATCAATTGATTCCGCCTTGATTTTCATATCCTTTTCTTTTTCTCTGATTGAATTAATCTTTCCGGCAAGTGCATTTTCAATATCCTGACGAACCTTGTTTGCAAGCTGTCCGATTACAGGACGTTCCTCTGCTGAAAGCTTACCCATCTGTTTAAGAATTGCAGTAAGTTCACCCTTTTTGCCGAGATATTTGATTCTCAGGTCATCAAGAGCCTTTACCGCTTCGCAGGCTTCAAGTTCCTGCATGGCAAGTGCTTCGATTTTTTCAAGCTGATTTTTCATTGTTTAATATCACCTCATAAAATTATAAAAATAAAAAAAGCCTGTCCATAAAAGGACAGACAAAATCTGCTTATAAACCACCTTTTAACAAATGAAAGCCATCACTTTCATGCCTTTAACGCAGACTATACGTCCATGCTTACAGCCATATGGTTTCGGCACAGCCACTCGTGAGTGAACTTCAGACAATCCGCACAGTATGTACACTCTTACAGCCTATGGAGCGTACTCTCTGGAATACAGCGAAAAGACTTACTCTCTCAGTCATAATGTTGTCAACAGAATAATTATAGCAATTTTAATAAGTTTTGTCAAGCTTTTGAAACAAATTGCACGCAAATCAATTTTTGTGGGCGACCAGTGGTCGCCCGTTATGATTTACTGGGAATTTTATTGTTTCTGTTTTGCGAACTGCGTTCGCACAAACTTTTTTTGGAAAAAGTTTGACAAAAAACTTTTTGGAACGATTGAAGGGCGGGGGCTGCCGCCCCCACACCCCCAT
>JBJEQS010000106.1:0-13651 GCA_051881875.1 Oscillospiraceae bacterium | reverse complement strand
GTTTTTTGTCAAACTTTTTCCAAAAAAAGTTTGTGCGAACGCAGTTCGCAGAACAAGAACAATAAAATTTTCGATAAACCGCAAGGGGCGACCACTGGTCGCCCCTTTTCAAAATAAGCTATTCAGTTCATATTATCAGAAGCCGTAATAATAATCGGGCATATCATATTCATCTGATGGCTGAGGAACGACTGTTCCATGCTTTTCAAGATATTCCACATCTGCCCTGTATTCAGACGGGAGTATGTACAGTGAATTCTGATAAAGAATAAATACAGCGTCCTTGTCTGATGTTTTATATGCCGGTTCAGCGTGAATGAGTATATTTATAACCTGCTCCATTACTGCATCATTGATATAATACTGCTTTATCCTTGAGTCTAAGCCTTTCTTGTAATCACCGCTGTAAAAACCATTGATTGTTGAAATATATCCGTCCTTAGCGATAATATCAGCCGTGTCAGTAAATACCTGAATCTGCTCTGAATAGAATGATGCATTTGATGTTACATATCTCATCATGTCATCTTCTGTAAAGGTTATACCGACGCTGTTTAAATATGAAACAGTTTCGCTGAATGAGTCATATACTGCAAATCTGCTGCATATATATGCAAGAGTTTTCGGAGTTTCGGATATATAATTTATATCCATGTTTCTGAGGTCTTTTTCATAACATTCAGCAAGTTTTTTATAATCTAAATTTTTAGTATTCAGCGTCATATTATAAAATTTATCACAGAGGAGTGCATAATTTTTATTGTCCTGATAATGCTCATAATAATGTTCAACCTCAGTATTTATCTGCTTCATTATATTGCTGATATTCTGCTCATTATTTGCAAATTTCTGAAGTGACAACGCTTCTTTATCAGACATTTCCCAATATTCCCTTGAAACCTTTTTGCCTGATTTGAGAGTGTATGTGATTAATATTCTTTTGTTGTAATCATTCAGCATATCATCTCTGAATATTGAATGTGTCTTATAATATTCCTTGTATCTGTCAACTATATTCCTGTGAATATCTGCTACCAGCTGAATATCCTCTGCTTCATCAAGAATTGCATCTGAATCCCAGTAAGTGTTTTTTACAAGCAGACGGTCTTCATATTCTATTGAAACCTGCTTTACTGAATCCGCAGACGGTACATAATATGCTGTACCGAATCCGTTTGTTGCTATAAAGCTGTAAATTACAAGACATGAGCCGCCTGTCATGGCGATAAATTTCGGTATTCCGACAAGGAATTTTTTAAAGCCTCTGTTCTGGATTGTATCGAAAATGAAGAAGATAATCATAGTCATTATAATCCATGGAATACAGGTGCTTATTCCGTCATATGAGAGTATTGTTGCAAACATTCCGCACATCATGCAGAAGCATACAGCTGTTATTATTACATAATATGCAAATCTGAATACAAAAGGCTTTGCAACGTCCTCGGCTTTTCTCTTTCTGTAGAGGAAGTATGATACGCACAGTATTGCAAGAGTTACAATTATATATACTGTAAGCCATTTTGCAAGAGGCATATAGAATTCTATCAAATCAATTTTTTCTGTATATGGAACGTCCATTGTGACCATGCCTATGTATGCAAGACCGCCTATGAACGTTGTATACATAAGCGTATCTGCAAGATAATCGGCACAGTTGATACCATATACACACATTTCAATCATGGCATATACTGCCGCAATTACAATCGGAACTATCATATTGAATATGACTGTGTAGAGTATGCTTTCAAAAATACTTCCGCATATTGAAAGTATCAGCACAGCGGTTGCATAAAGCATTATCATTGTAAATAAAATTATGACATATGCTCTAAGCAGGAATTCTGTCGAACTCATTTCGCCCTGAAAATCTGCCCAGCTCTTGCAGGCTGAAAAGCCTATTGCATTGATTATGAATGATGGTACAGCGGATATTATAAATGGTACTGAAAATGTTGCGATACCTGCGAGAAGGTCGCTGAAAAATCTCTGGTTTACGGTAATCGGAAGCGAAAAGATTACATCAACCATAGGCTTGTTGTACATATACTGGAATGTGTTGAACGCTGTAACCAGTACAACAACAAGCAGTATGCACATTGAAAGAATTGAAAGAAAATAGTAATATCCCGATGTTTCCGGATAATATGAATATGCCATATCAATAGTCTGAATTCTGGCTTCATTTTCTCTGAATTCGATTATCTTTGCGATAACGAAAACAGGTATTCCGAGGAGTGAAAGTATTGAGGAGATTATAAGCAGTTTTTTATTGCTTTTGAGCTTGATAAAGAAGTTATTGCAAAATGCGTTATTTTTATCAGATAATGTCTGTGCAGCCATAGCCTAGTCCCTCCATTTCATATATGAATATTTCCTCAAGGCTCAGAGGAATTTCCTCTGTGAGCATAGGATTATGAGCATTTACAGCCTTGAAAACAGTATCCTTGTCGCCCTTTGCAATTATCTGGCATACGCTCTTTGTATTTTCTATATGCAGAATTTCAACGCCGTCAAAATCCTCTTTTTTGTATTCTTTTCCGTCATTGAATACAGCCTGAATTTTATGTACGCCTGATTTGATTTCATCAATATTGCTTGAAAATACGATTTTGCCGTTATGGATAAGTACAGCCGAATCGCATAATTCGCTTATCTCTTTAAGATTATGCGATGAAATAAGGGTTGTAAGATTTCTGTCAATCATGGCGTCAACAATCATTCTTTTAACGATAATTCTCATTGACGGGTCAAGACCGTCGAAAGCCTCGTCCATGAAAAGATAATCAGTACAGCAGGCAAGGGCGATTATAACTATTGCCTGACGCTTCATGCCCTTTGAAAATTTGCTTAATTTCTTATCAAGCGGCAGATTTACCTGTTTTCTTAGATTTTCAAACAGTTCCTCTGAAAATTTCGGATAAAAATTCTTGTAGAAATCCTTTAATGATTTAAGGGTATATCCTGTATACTGAATGGTTTCATCATTTATAAAAAACACTCGTTCCTTTACTTTGTTATTGTTGAAAACTTCCTCTTTATCTATATGAAGTTCTCCGCTGTCCTTCCTGTATATTCCGCACAAAAGTCTTAAAAGGGTTGATTTTCCTGCACCGTTTGAGCCGAGCAGTCCGAATGCAGTACCTTCGGGTATTTCAAGGCATATATCATCGAGTATGACGTTTCCGTCAATTTTTTTTGTAACATTTTTGAGTTCAATCATAATTTCACCTCATTCTTCTGAATTCTCTCTATAAGTTCTTCTTTGGATATGCCGATTTTCAGGGCTTCGGAAACGGTTTTATCAAAATCCGAGAGGATATAGTCATTGACTATATCATGCCTTACGGGAGATATGAAACTTCCCCTGCCCATATTGGAATAGATTATGCCGTCATGCTCAAGCAGCTGATAAGCCTTGGCAATTGTATTGGGATTTATGCTTAAATCCTTTGCAAGACTTCGTATGCTCGGCAGCTGGTCGTTTTCCTTTAAAGCACCTTTTATGATAAGCTCTATTATATTTTTTCTCAGCTGTTCATAAATAGGCGTACGGCTTTGCAGGTCGATATTGAACATATTTGATTAACCTCCTTTCGCTTACGATGTAATAAGTGTACTACATCTTATATTACAATTATACAATCGAATTCAGGAAATGTCAATATTTTTTTGATTATTTTCAAAATTTTTTTAAATATCTCTTTACAAATCATTTTTTTTATGATATAATGTAATACGGTCAGCGAGGTGTGGCTCAGTTTGGTAGAGTACTACGTTCGGGACGTAGGGGCCGCAGGTTCGAATCCTGTCACCTCGACTTTTCTAAAAAGGCTTGGATACGTTTAAACAACGTATTCAAGCCTTTTGCGTTGCTTATGAATTTTTTATTATGGAAATATTTTTCTCCAAAGTGCCAACTTTTTCGTAAAAGTGCCAACTCAAAATGCCAACTCGGAATATTAATAAATACTATATATGACATTTTTTCACCAGCCTAATACTCTTACTGTGCTGATAAACTGCTCACGAATTTCATGGTTAGGAATAAAAATCTCCTTTGTATCAGAATCATAGGCAAGATAGCCTAAATGAATCAGAAGTGTGAGGATATCGTCCTGTACAGCAAAAGTGACCATATCATTTGTGAATGTAGTTGTATCAATTACTTTTCTTTCACCTGCAATCAGAGCAATAATGGTATCTCTCAGGCCATCAAAATTCATGCTGATGTAAATTTTTATGGACTCATATGTTTCAGTCTTTGTCCAGTAGTCATTATAAGCAATTATGTTTTTCAGCAATTTCCCTTGACGAAATATCTGTCCTGTCATAATCAATTCTGAAATAGTCAAGAATTGCTTTCATATCGTCCTGCATTGAAAGGAATACATCAAGCAGTCTGAGTGGTTTTTCATCAACCTGCCATTCTTTCAATCCTTTATAGTAAAAGTATTTATTTTCTTCATTTATAAAAAACGGAACAATATTATTCTCAAGACACATTTTCATCATAATCAGGCGACCTACACGACCATTTCCATCATAGAACGGATGAATTTTTTCAAATTCAGCATGAAATTCTGAAATATCATATAAATCCACAGATGATTTATTATTATACTTGCTAAGAAGTTCACATATAAGATTATGCACATCTTCAGGCATAGCAGTTGTAATCTGACCGACTTCATTGGGAAATTTTTTATAATCGCCGATTATCATATCGCTGTTTTTTTCAATCATAATTCCGTTTTTAAGCATACGATGAAGATTTTTAATGTAATCCTCTGTCAAAGGCTCGGCAACTGTTTCAAGAATATAATCAAAGCATTTAAAATGATTTGATGTTTCAAATATATCGTTGACATAAATAAATCCATCTACTGTATGCGTTTCAAAAATATATCTTGTCTGCTCATGCGAAAGATGGCTGCCCTCAATGTGATTTGAGTTATAGGCGAAATCAATCTGCATTTTGTGATAAATACCGCCGCTTATTTTATTATTTTTTTCAAGCATCAGCAGGGGCAACAGTTCTCTTTTGCTTTTCATATACTCCTCCATAATTCAAGTAAATCTGTATTTCTATGCCTATTATACCATCTTTTTAAAGCATAATCAATAAAAAATAAGGAGTTCCGTTATTAGAACTCCCGTGTTGAATAACGAAAAATTACTTGTTTTTACCGATAATATCATTGAAATATGCATCTATAACGCTGTCAGCTTTTGTACGTTCACTGTCTGTTCCTTTTACAATAGCATATATTTCATTTGCTGTCGGGAGCTTACGTTCTCTTATTTCCTTTTTATAGCAATCCTAAAAAATATCACCTCAAACCAACAGCAGAAAACCACCCTATGCAATCAGAAGGCATAATTTTAGAAAATGCCGTTTTGATTGAATCAGGAAGCAAATATGAAGTTCTTGTTTTTAGCATATGCAAAACTGATTTTATCTTCAGTATATCACTTTTATCAAGAATAGGTGCTATTTATTGGGGTTGCTATAAACAAATTGCTTGCAATAGTAAACTGAATAATGTATAATAAACTTAAGGTGATAGTGTTATGAAATATGTTCCGAAAAGAATAATAACAAGACTTGAAGAATCATGTGAACATTTTGAATTACAGAATATAAAGATAATGCTTGAACTTTGTAAAGAAGCAGACGATGATTTATGGAAACAGCTGATATTATTGCATCTTGATGATTTACAGGTTCTTAACAGCCAAGAAGGAAATCGGCTGAAAACAGAAATCAGGAGAAAGTTGAAATATGGAATATGATATAGATTATGAGATATACAAGTATATTAATAATGAAGCAGAAAATTATGTGTCTTTTGATGAACTGCTGAGGAGCAGGGGACTTGAATATGCTGATGCAGAGAAGCAGATGAATGAATTTCGGGAAAGATTTTTCAGTTTGCTTGATAAATATTCTATAAATACCAGCAATCTTGTTACAATCTGTTTTGACCTTATGGAAAAAATTAATTTACAGCCTGAAAATACAGAACTGCAATACCTGTACATATGTATAATGACAGATTTTGGCTTGCTGAATGATATAAATTCCAGTGGTCGTACATCAGAACAGATGATAAGAAATTATTTTCATCAGGACGAGCTTATAAGTGAAATATCAGATTTTCTTGAAAATCAGAAAAGAAACAGTTTGAAACTGAGAGAATTAAGAGAGTATCTGAATAAACCGAGAAGAATAAAATTTGAGGAATATTCTGATGAGTTTGATTTTTTATACCATCTGACAATACAGCATACTTTCCTGCATAAAAATATCGGCAATGAGGTCTATAAAGACAATTTAAATTATTTGCTTGCGATTATAAACAGTGATGAAAAACTGAAATCCTTGAAGCCGTATATAATCTATGCAGTGCTTTCAAGAAAGACAGGAATGATGCAGGAAAGGGAACATTTTATTCCAAATATCAAAGCCGTTTTTCAGTATCAGCAATATAATATTTACAGGGATAACGGCAAAAATTTTAATGATTATCAGTCAAAGATTGAATTTTATGACCATCTGATAAGAAGCTATTCTGATGACGATATTGATATTGAATTATGTGATTTCTGCTTTGCAAATCTTTCACCATTGAGTGAATGGTATTATGTTAATTGTCAGCAGGATTTGGATATTCCCATGCTGATTACCAGAAAAATATATCTTTCAAAGCCGCTTAGTTTCCCAATGCTTTTTTGCTATGATGACTATATTAATTATGATATTGACGAATTCAAATGTTCTAAGATATGGAATAAATGGGAAAAGATAATAAATTCTGATATGACAGAGGATTTTTTACAGTGTTTATATAATAATGCAGATAAATCAGAAATTCTTGAAAAACTGCCTTATTATGAAGGACATTCTCAATATGCAGAGCTTTTTATGTATCAGTATGCTGAACAATTCCTTGAAGAAAAAATGCTTGATACAGCATTGAAATTTATAGAAATATAATGTCAATTAAAAACAGTTCCGAAATTTTTTTATTTTTTCGGAACTGTTTTATATTTTTATTTTTATCTGATTATGATAGAATGAATACATCAAAAGAAAAGGTGGTGAAAAATATGGGACTTTTTGATTCTAAAAGAGAGAAACAGGCTAAAAAAGCAATGTCTGCACTTAACTCAGCATTAAAGACTAAACGTTGTACTTGCAGTTATTGTGGACGTCAGCAAAATGTAAGATGTCTTCCGAATGATACTTATACTTGTTCAGGATGTGGAAGAAAAAATCGCTGTTAATTAAAATTTTATGACAGAAGTAGTTAAAATTCTGTTGTTAAGGGAATGTGGTATTCAATGTTTATGAATGGCGAAATTTTAACGAGCCTTAATGATTTGAAACGTTGTTTTTGTATTGATGAACTGCTCTACAGTTATTATAATGGCGAACTCGAAATTTTTCTTGATAAGACAGGAGAGCATAAAAAAGCAGAGCAAATCCGAAATATTTCTGTAAACAATGCTCTGCTTCTTGTGAGATTATATGATATTCTTGAAATTCCACTTGAATATTCAGAAGAAAAAATCAGACAGGCTTATTCATCAGTTCAGTGATTTCTTTTACTATTTTAATCTGGATTTGTTGGCAAAAAAGAAAGAGGTGTGATTTATGGGTCTTATAGTTTTAGTTATACTGATTATTGGTGTTACAATTTATGGAATATGACAAAGCACAGGAGGAGATATTATGTTGGTAAAATTGGTATTGATAGGATTGGTTATCTGGGTTTTCTGGATTACTATCAGAAAGATATTCAGAGGATACTAAGAATCAGATATATCCATTAATTCAGTGATTCTTTCAACTATTTCAACAACCCTGAGCATCTGCTCGGGGTTGAGTCCGTCAAGAGCATTCTTTATTCGATAATATGCATCGGTTTCTTTAATTTCTGTTCCAGATTCTATATTAAGCAGCTTATGCAGAGGGATTTTAAGACCATTTGCTATCTTATATAATGTTTCAATAGTCGGGCATTTTTCTCCACGTTCTACCTTGCCGATGTATGCAGGGTGTATTTCAGATAAAAATGCAAGTTCTTCCTGACTGAGTTTCTGTTCTGTACGGAATATGCGGATTCTCTCGCCTATTATGCTGGAGATTGTTTCTCTGTTTTCTTTCATTGGTATGCCTCTTTTCTGCTCTAAAGATATTATTTATTATATTTTAAGTTTTATACAGAAAAGATACAAATATATTTAGAGTATAAAAAATATTGTCTAAAAGTATTGACAAATTTAAATTATTATGATAAAATTTACCCAATAAGTATTAAAAAACAACGATATTATTATTTATTATTATGAAAAAAGGAGTGACTATTATGTCAAAAACATGTGGAGATTGTGTATATTGCGGATGTAACTGGAGATGGGAAAATGCTGAACATTGCCAAAAGATGAACAGGGATGTTAAGTATGATTCACCAGCGTGCGGATATTTCAGAGCTGATTCAGATGGTTGCTGTTATGATTGTGATTATTTTAAATCAGGACTTATTTCTGGCGGAAAATGTACATTACATAGCAAGAGCATTTCATGTCCAAGCAGTCATGTGTGTTCAGATTTCTGTGGGTAAGATAATCTTGCATTGGGATAAGTCTGATAGAATTGTCGAAGGTAAATATTATGGCTATAATTATCATTACAATAATATATGCAATTCTTCCCTGGCAATTAAAAGGAATTGTAACAGTGATAAATTTTTTTGTACCTGATTCAATTCCAATAATTGATGAATTAGCAATGATAATCGGATTTTTATATTCTGTATCAAATTCATAATAAAAGTGAGAAAATATCAGTAAATATATTGACAATATTGCTTTATTGTGATATAATAACAAAAACATACAAAACGCAAGTAAAAAATTATAAAAAATACATAAATAAAGTATTTTCAGGAGATGATTAATATGGGATTTTTTGATGATGTATTTGGAAAAGCTGAAAAAGCCAAGGATAATTATGAAAAGCGTCAGAAAATTGCTGAATATAATTATAAGGCAAAAGAATATATTCAGTCAGGTAATGAAGGATATGAAAATGCATATGCTGATTTGCAGATTGCCTGCGGTCAGGTTCAAGGCAAAATACAGGATTTTGTTCATTTTAAACAGAATGTACTTTCTGAAATCAACAGAGAATTAAAAAAAGTAGATTCTGCTCATCAGGATTTAAAACTTTCTTTGCAGATTGATTTTCCTTCATGGGAGTCAAGCGGTGTGACTGTACAGTCATGGGAAAAACTGACTGATTTTGACAGAATTATTGATACATGGGTAGCACCATCAGTAAGTGATTTCTTTACAGATGCTACATCTGATTATTATGAAGCTAAAAGCAACATGAATCGTGCTAAAACTTACAGAGATATTATGAAAACAAAAAAGCAGGAACTTAAAGAAGCTCGTTCTGCTGTAAAAGAAATTCCTTATTTTATGAATGATGAAAAATCTAAAATAGAGGAACTTATGAAAAAATTTAAAAAAGCTCTTTCTATGGTAAAATCAAGTTCCGATACCGAACAGATAGACAGCCTGAAAAAGATTTCCGAATTAATTGCTAATTCATTAACAACACAATTTTTAGATAATAATTATCAGGTTACATCGCAGTATCAGGCAATTCATAATCGTATGGGTGAATTGAATAACAGTCTTGAACAGCTTGACTGGCTTAAAGGATATTAAAGATTATGTTTGAACTTGATAAAGCAATGTATGATTTGCAGGAAGCAAGTCAAGCCATGCAGAATTATGCAAATGATGCAGTCGTACAGGAACAGTATCGAGCAGCACTGGAAATTTATAATCATAAGCTGCAATTACAGGTTGAACTTGCACATGAATTTTTAAAAAATCATCAGGAAATTAATGCAGAAATATTTAAGGATTCAATGATGTATCTGGATATTGCTATTGAAAATGCTAATGTTGAGTTGGCTGACAGTGCTTTGAAACTTATAGAAACTATGAAAAAAAGTGAACCTGAATTCTTTAAAAACTATTATGACATTATGTTTGGAAAGCGGGGTTGAATTTTATGCAGAAAGAGTATATTGATGTTGATTATACGATGATGTCAGAAGATGAAAATGCAGATGATAAAAATACTGATATTATTATAAATACAGACCCTGCTTCAGCAGCAATTTCTGGAATTGTTGGAGTAGTAAATAATATTACAAATGCTGCTAAAGAATACAGCATATGTAAACAGCAGGAAGAAACAAAAAGAGCTGCTATTAAGGCTCAGATGAAAGTTGAAATTGAAAAAATCAATATGCAGAAAGAAATTTGTTTAAAAGTTTTAGATGAACAACATGAGATAAAAATGATTCAGATACAAGCCTTCTATCAACAATATAAAACTGCATTGGATGATGCTTCAGCTGCTGTACATGGTGCTATTGAAGTAGCTAAAGAGTCTAAAAATTTTTCAGATGTGTGTATATTGCTTGAAACAGAACGCAATATTCTGAAAGACAGTTCAGAAGCTGAACTTAAATTTATGGAAATTTCTCAGAAAAATAATTATCGTATTCAAAGTAATTCTGTAAAGGGATTGTTAGAATAATTTTTTATTAAGGCAGATATTATTATGCCATAATATGGTATTGTTTCTATTTTTACAGCGATAATATTACAATATTCTGTTTATTAAAAAGAGCTTTCGGGCTCTTTTTTTATTTGATGATTGAAATAGTAAGATTTTTGCAATATACCTTGATTTAAAAAAAAGATATGATATACTATAAATATAGATGAGGAGCGTGAATGGTATGGAAAGAGAAACAAAAATTATAAAACTGAAACTTGATATTATATTCAAGCGTATTTTTGGCAATGAGAAGAATGATAAAATCATAACAGCATTTATTGAAGATTTGCTTGAAATGAAACGAGGAACAATATAGAAGATTGAAATAAATAATGTTGAGCTGCCGCCAGAGGAACTTGATAAAAAAATTCAGCAGGCTTGACCTTAAAATGCATATTGATAATCAGATAGTCAATATTGAAATGCAGGTAAATTATGAGGCAGGATTTAATGACAGAACAATGTTTTACTGGTCGAAACTGTATTCAGAAGAGCTTGGTTCAGGTGAGGAATACTATGACCTTAAAAAGACAATCTGTATAAATATCATCAATTTCAATGCCTTTACCTGCAATGAGTATCATTCACGATTTATGGCACTTGAAACAACCAGACATGAGGTGTTATCAGATAAATTTGATATACATTTCTTTGAACTGAAGAAAATCAGGAAAGCTTCAGAGAGTAAACCAATGGAAGACTGGCTTAATCTGATAAATGCGGAAACGGAGGGCGAGCTTATGGATATAGAAACAAGAACCCAGATAAAAGAAGTAAGAGATGCAATAGTGATACTTCGTGAATTAAATGCAGATGAAAAAATAAAACAGGAAGCATACTATCGAGAAAAAAGATTACATGATGAAGCATCATCATTAGGATTTGCAAGACGTGAAGGTGAGACTATCGGCATGGCTAAAGGCGAAGCCATCGGTATGGCTAAAGGAGAAGCCATCGGCATGGCTAAAGGTGAAGCTATTGGTATGGCTAAAGGAGAAGAAAATGAAAGAAACAGAATTATTGAAAATCTTAGAAAAACAGGAATGACAGAAGAGCAGATTAATCAGATTATAGGAATTAGCTTGTAATTTATTTCTAGTTTTTGTAAGTTGTATAAAATTTTAAAAGCATTTTTCATTTCTGTTAATTATAGCAATCCAATAAAGGTGTCAAAATAGTTATATTACAAACAAATCATCAAGTTCAACAAGTATAACTCTGTCTGCCTTTGCCTGTTTCTTTACATCATCTGTAAATCCACTTTTGCTGAACAGATAATAATATCTGTTTTCAGGTTCGTGAAAAATTTCTGATGCTGTCATAAGGTCATTATATTCTTTTATATCGAATAATACATTTCTGAATTTACATTCACAGAAAATAGCTGATTTTCTATTTCGGCTAAGACAGAGAATATCAATATCATCCTGACGCTTGGTTTTGGGATTTGCTCCCCACCATCTTCCGATATCATGCGGAATGAAAGGTAACTTTTTGGCTTTAGCAAGTCTTATCATATACTGTAGACAAATTGCTTCAAAGATACTGCCCATATATGCAGACATTTCCTGCATAATTTCTGTTGCTGCACTTTCATTTCCAAGCATTTCATAATAACTTCTGTTTGTAAACAGGAATTTATACCAGAACTGATAGAAATTATCTGATATTTTATAAAGGCTCTTTTTTGATGATGATTTTTCACCACATGGAGTAATTCTTTCTATCAGCTTAATATTCTGAAGCGTTGCCAGATACTTTGAGCATTTTTGACTTTCTTCGTGAGTTTTTAGCGAAATGTCATTCATTCGGCTTGCACCTTCTGCAATAACTTCAAATATGCTGTTATATACAGCTGGTTCACGAAGTTCCATTTTCAGCAGAAGCTGTGGTTCATCATGTAAAAAAGCACCAGTACGAAGAATTTGCTTTGCTATATTTTTTTCAATTGATACGCTGTCATCAAATGTTTCAAGATAACATGGAATTCCACCCAAAATTCCGTAGGCAAGAATTTTATCGGCATTTGAATAATTCGGAAAAAATTCTGTACTGTCAAGGTAATCAAAAGCTTTGATTTCAAGCTGACCTGTTGAACGTCCATAAAGTGGACTTTTATAGCCCATAACTTCATTTTCCATAAAACTGACACTTGAACCGCAGAGAACTAAAAATATATTCTTTTCTTTCCAGTTGTGGTCAATTGTGTGCTGTAAAATACTTTTTACAGACGGATTTTCACTTGCAATAAAAGGAAATTCGTCAATAATAAGTACAGTCCTTTCGTTGCCGCATTTATCACCAATATATCTGAAAGCTGTTTCCCATCCGTTAAAGTTGCCAAAATATCCGTCACCAAAGAAATTAAATACTGTTTTTGAAAAATCTTCAAGATTCAGAGCATCATTTTTTTCCTGTGCAGAGAAGAATATTGTTTTGTGGGATTTGGAGAATTTCTGTAATAATGAAGTTTTGCCGACACGTCTTCTTCCATACATAACAAGAAACTGAAATTTATTACTGCTATAACATTCTTCAAGTATAGAAAGTTCATTTGTTCTTCCTATGAACATAAACTCACCTCAAATATAATATTTACTGAATTATGATTATTATACTCTAAATTCAGTAATTTGTCAAACAGCAAATATTGATTTTCCTCCAATATCTACAACTTAAGCAAATCTAATACTATTTATCAAATGATGAAATAGCAGATGTATTTGATTTATGCATAATAAAAATTGAATCATATCACAAACATATGAATTTATAAGCCGTAATTTTTCTATGTAGGAATTACGGCTTTTTGTTAATATTTGTATTGATTTTTTGAAAAGATATGACATACTATCTTTTATGCAGATTTTTAAACTATGTGGACAGTTTCTGATTCTCCTCCTGTATAGTATGGATGGTTTAGATTTCCTTGGAATTTCGATGGTGTCGCAAAAGGGTTGAAGTTGATTAAGAAAAATGATATAATAAAAATAA